>WHST01000002.1 GCA_009379955.1 Streptosporangiales bacterium
ATGGAGGTAACGACCGACGCCGTCCAACTGCTCGGCGGCTACGGCTACGTCAAGGACTACCCCGTCGAGCGCATGATGCGCGACGCCAAGATCACCCAGATATACGAGGGCACCAACCAGATCCAGCGCATGGTCATCGCCCGCCAGCTACTGAAGTAGGAGTCACTCGTCCGTGGTCCGGCACGAGACGCA
This sequence comes from Streptosporangiales bacterium, assembly GCA_009379955.1. Taxonomy (NCBI): domain Bacteria; kingdom Bacillati; phylum Actinomycetota; class Actinomycetes; order Streptosporangiales; species Streptosporangiales bacterium. The sequence continues at coordinate 193 of WHST01000002.1, forward strand.
CGCGTGCTTGAAGCTCCTTGCGACGAAACCGATGTTGCCGCGCGAGTTGTGTGTCACGGGCTTCACGCGCCCGGTGCAGTTGGCTCCGGAGTAGAAGTAGCCCTCGATGCCGGTGTTGTTGATGTACGACTGCTTGTCGAGCTTCCAGGGGCAGGACCCGTTGGGCTGGTCGATGATGACGCCGATGGTCCCGGTGTAGTTGCGGTACCTCCAGATGCAGAAGTCGCCGGCGGCGCAGGTGCCGGCCTGCGCGCTCTCGGTCGCGGGGGTGGGCGCGGCGGACGCGGGGGAGGCGAGCGAGGCGCTGGTGAGCACCGCCAGGATCGCGGCGGCCAGGCTCGGCAGGCGGCGACGGCGTTGGCGCATGTCGGTTGCTCTCGGTGGGGGCGGGATGCGTGCCACCGAGGACATCGGCCGGCGGTAGCGCATGAATTGCGCGCGGGTTGCGCGGACCGGGAGGTCAGGAGGTCCGGCTCAGCGTGTAGCTGTGGCCGGCGTCGCCGACCTTCAGCCGCATGCCGTCGTCGAGGAAGAGCAGGATGTTGTCGTCCGCCACCTGGTAGAGGCGGAAGCCCTCCGGCGCCCGCGCGCCGAGCCGGTAGACCGCCGCACGCGGATCCGCCTTCGTGCCGCGCGTGATCGTCCACCGCCCGCTCGTGGTGTGGCGCTCGTCGCCCTGCCCGACGTTGATCTGTTCGAGCACGTACGTCGTCGGCTCGCTAGTCGCCGGGTTCTGCCGGAGCACGAGCCGGACCTTGACCCGCTCGCATCCGGCGCAGGGGACGCGACCCTCGAAGACGCCGAAGAACGAGGGATCGCCGGTGTCGACCGCGGTCGGCGGTGCCGCCGCGCGCTCGTCGAACGCCAGCGCCCGGACGGCGAGCAGGCCGCCGAGCAGCACCGCCGCGGCCAGCACGGCGACGACTACGACCGTCTTCCTTGACATGCCTCATCGTAGCCTCGGGCAGGTCGCTCGGCAGGCTCCTCAGGTGAGCGTGCGGCCGCCGTTGACGGCCAGTCGCTGCCCGGTGATGAAGCCGGCGGCGTCCGAGGCGAGGAAGGCCACGGCGGCGGCGACGTCGTCGGGCACGCCGAGGTGGGCGAGCGGAACCAGCTGGGCGTAGGCATCCTTCTCCGCCTGGTCGACGCCGGCGTGCCGCTCGGTGGGGATCCAGCCGGGCGCCACCAGGTTGACCGTGATGCCGTGCGGCCCGAACCGGCGTGCCCAGGAACGGGTGAGGCCCAGCTGGGCGCTCTTGGCGGCGACGTACGCGCTGGAGCCCGGGTTGCCCAGGTCGACGACCTCGGAGCCGACGTTGACGATGCGGCCGTAGCCGCGCTGCTTCATCCCCTCGACCACCTGCTGGGTCAGCAGCAGCGGGCTCTTGACGAAGTACGCCAGTTGGTCGACGACGTCCTGCCAGGTCAGCTGCTCCGGCGCGATGGTGGGCTGCGGGCCGGTCGCGTTCAGCACCAGGACGTCGACCCTGCCGAAGGTCGCCAGCACCGCCGCATGGAGCGCCTCCACCTCGGCCTCGTCGGTGACGTCGGCCCGGAACAGCTCGGCGGTGCCGCCGCTCTCGACGATCGTGCGACGCACGTCGGCGGCGCCCCGCTCGTCGCTGCGGTAGTTGATCGCGACGGCGTGGCCGGCGTCCGCGAGGGCCCGTGCGATCGCCGCCCCCAGCCCTCTCGAGGCGCCGGTCACCAGCGCGACGGTGGCGGTCATCGGCGGCGTCGCGGCGTGGTGAAGGTGCCCATCACCACATCATGGCGTAGTGAGGGGCACCTTCACCACAGCACGGAAGGCGCTGACGAGGCACCGTGACCGACATGCCGTCAGCCGCGCTCGACGACGAGTACGCCGGCGGCGACCGAGGGCGGTGGGCGGAACGCGCCCGCGTTCAGGCGCCGGGCGACGCGGAAGGTGTACCTGCGGTGCCACCGGCGGGTGCGGGACCCGCCGTGTCCGGCGCCGGCGAGGCGCACGGCCAAGTGCCACGGCACCACGAGGTCGGCGCGGCGCAGGCCGCTGCGCGGGTCGTCGAGCAACCGGCCGAGCACCGACATGGCGATGCTGAACGGCAGGTTGGCCACGACCCGGTACGGGCGGCGTGGCAACGGGATCGCGAGCATGTCGCCCTCGATCACCCTGACCTGCGCGGCCGCGGCGTAGCGCCGTTCGAGACTCCGCGCGAGCCGTGCTGAACGCTCCACCGCGAGCACGCGGGCTCCGGTGGACGCCAACGGGCCGGTCAGTGCTCCGGTGCCCGCACCGAGGTCGATGACGAGATCGTCGCGGGTGATCCCCGCGTGCCGGACGAGCTCAGCCGCGAACCCCGTGCGCAGGACGTGCAGCCCGGGTGGGTTCGGCGTGCGCCGCCGTCCCCCGGTCACGGAAGACCCGGATCATGCAGCTACCCATGGGAGACCCCTCGTCGAGACGTTGTGCCGTGGTCGACGCTACGGGGGTACCGGCGCCATCCGCATCAGGTTTCGGCCGTACGGCGACACGCCGGGCGACCGCTGGGGTTCGCTGCGGCCAGGACGTGGCGGGGATACTCGGTGATCATGTCGGAACGTTCAGGGGGATCCGGGGGGATCGGGAAGGGGAGGCGCGGGGGATCCGAGGGCGGGTCGTCGCGACGGTACGAGAGTACGAGCCGCACCTACGGACGGCCGAGGCCGGACCAGGGAAAGCGCGGCGACGTCGCGTTCCGGCGGGCCCTCGTCGTCACCCTCCTCTCCGTCATCGCTCCCGGCAGTGGGCACCTCGCCCTGCGCCGCCACGGCGTCGGGCGGCCGGTGCTGCGCACGTACCTGATCCTCGTGGCCGCCGGCGTGCTCGCCGCGATCTTCGTGCCCAGGTCGTGGTGGCTCGCGCTCGCGTTCAAGCCGTGGGTGCTCGGCGCGCTGCAGGTGGCCGCGGTCGTCGTCGGCGTGCTCTGGGTCGCGGTCGTACTGCATGCCTTCGCGCTGGCCAGGCCCGGGCAGATCGTCGCGTCGCGCCGCGGCGTCGCGGTCGCGATCGCGCTCGTCCTCTGTGCCGGCATCCTCGCGCCGTTCGGGGTCGCGTCGCGGTACGCCGGCGTGCAGCGTGACCTCGTCACGAGCATGTTCCCCGAGGAGGGCACGGGGCCGAAGGGACGGATGAACGTCCTGCTCATCGGCGGCGACGCGGGCAAGGACCGGGTCGGCGTCCGCACCGACAGCATGATCGTGGCGAGCGTCGACCTCGCCACCGGTCGCACGGTGCTGATCAGCCTGCCGCGCAACCTGCAGCACGTGCCGATGCCGGAGGGCCCCGCGCGCGACCGGTTCCCGAACGGCTTCGACGACCTGCTCAACGCGGTCTACAAGTACGGCGAGGAGCACCCCAAGGTCGTACCGGGCTCACGGCACCCCGGTCCCGACCTCCTCAAGCAGACGGTCGGCGGCGTCCTCGGCATCCCCGTGCACTACTACCTGCTCGTCAACCTCAGGGGATTCCGGCAGATGGTCGATGCGCTCGGCGGCGTCACCGTCACGGTCAAGGAACGGCTGCCCATCGGCGGCGAGGGCGGGCCCGTCACGGGGTACGTGCAGCCGGGGCGGCGCAAGCTGACCGGGCTCGAGGCGCTCTGGTACGCCCGGTCGAGAGCGGCGTCGAGCGACTACGACCGGATGGCCAGGCAGCGCTGCCTGATCAGTGCCGTCGCCGAGCAGGCCGATCCCGCCAACGTGCTGCTGCGATATCAGAAGCTCGCGGCGGCGAGCAAGGAGCTCTTCGCGACCGACATCCCGCAGAACGTCATGAGCTCGCTGACCGGTGTCGCGGAGAAGGTCAAGACGCACAAGATCAAGAGCCTCGCCCTGGTGCCACCGCTGATCGATACGTCCGACCCTGACTGGGGCCTGATCAAGCGCAGGACCGACAAGGCGATCAAGGCGTCGATGAAGGACCCGAAGCCGAGGAGCGGAGACCCCACCCCGGCCGGCTCGAAGGACCGCGCGACACCGAAGCCCGATCGCTCGGTCTCGCCGTACGCGTCCTGTGATTAGGGAACCGGACGGGTACCCGGCTCCGTCGATGCCGGCGTGCACACTCGCAGTCAGCCGGCGGCCCCGATCCGTACGAGTCCGCCTCGAACTCCCGCGGCACCACCGAGCAGCGGTGAATCCTTTCTTCATCGGCTAGAGGAGATGACGACCGTGTTCGCGATCCGGCGTAGTCCGTGTCATCGCGAGGTCTGCTGCGGTGGGCCTGCCCGGGTCTGGTGCCCCAGGTGCGGTGCCAGCTACCAGGCCGATGACCCGCGCCTGACCGTCGACACTCCCGCGAGCGCGACAATGACGAGGCCCGACGCCTTCGCGACAGCGGGTTCCTGACCGGCCGTCAGCCGCCGCACGGGCCCGCGGCGGTGACGCTGAGGGCGTCGTTCTCCGAGACGCCGGGCTCGGCGTTCTTCACGTAGTTCACCTGGCGCACGCCGGAGTACGAGCGGCCGACCACGACACGCATGGTCGAGCTCTTGGTCTTCGTGACCGCGAGCTCCGCTCCGGGGATCGCCGCCTGGAGGGTCCTGGCGTGCTTCTCGTGCGCGGCGTCGTGGTAGATCGTGGTCGTCGAGCTCTCCTGATCGGCGTTCGACGGCGCACCCTTCATCCGGAACCCGACGCCGCGCAGCTCCTCGGTCGCCTTACCGGCGAACCCCTCGATGCCCGCGCCGTTCTCCACCCGGACCGACACCGAGCCCGGCCGCAGGGGCACCGGCGCGGGAGTGAACAGGGACGGGTCGATCCGCGAGTCCTTGCCGAGCTCCTCGAAGAGGTAGGTGGTGAGCTGCGACTGCCACGTCGTGACGGTGCCGTCCTTGGTCTTCTTGGTCTCGTCGACGGGCACGGACACGATCGAGGTGCGGTCGCCGTACGGGTCGCGCAGGGCGAGGGCGACCCGGCGCGCGAGCGCGCGGTCGAACCCGTCGTCGACGCGGAGCGCGGCCGCCCCCTCGTCGAGCAGCTGGGTCGCCTGCCACGGGGTGAGCACGGCGGTCGCCCCGAACAGCCGCTCCGCCGCGGCGCCGAACAGCAGCTGCGTGCGACGGAGGCGGTCGAGCGAGCCGCCCGCGGTCGTCCGGGCGTAGGCCGCCGCCTGCTCGGCCGTGATCGTCTGCTCGCCGGGTGCCATGCGCAGCTTCGCTGCCTTGTCCTCGACCGTCTTGGGCAGGCACAGCTCGATGCCGTCGAGCGCCGCGACGACGTCGGTGAGGGCCGGCAGCGAGAGCTCGACGTAGCCGTCGATCCTGATCTTGGTGACGGTCTCGAGCGACTGGACGAGCAGGGCGGGCCCGCCGTCCTCGTACGTGGCCGCCAGCGGGCGCTTGCTGGCCCCGACGTCCTTGCCGCGGAAGTCGCGGTGGGGCGGGACGTCGACGAGCGAGTTGCTCGGCAGGTCGATGAGCACGGTCGAGTCATGTCGCCGGGACAGGTGGACGAGCGCCAGGTGGCTCAACCGCCGGTCGGGCAGTGCCTTCTCGTCGGCGGACTCGCCCTTCTCGTCATCGGCCTTCTCGTCGACGGGGTCGTCGGTCGCGGCGAAGAGGATGTCGACAGACCCGTTCGCGGTCTGCGGGGGCCTGGTGTCGATGTCGCCCAGCGAGCCGACCCGTTCGACGCCGGCGTCGGCGGCCGCGTTGACGCTCCACAGCACGCCACTCGCGGCCACGACCAGTACCGAGACACTACCGACCACGAGGGCGGCGATCGTCGCGCTGCCCCCGCGCACCCCCCGGATGCTGGCGAGCGTCCTGCGCGCCCGCGCCAGCACCTCCCGTATGAAGCTGGCCATCATGCTTCCTCCCGGCGAGGGCCATCGTAGATGACCGAGGTGTCCCGGTATCGTGCGTGCCCCATGAACGAACACGCGAGTGTCGAGCCGAACTGGCCGCCGGTCTCCCTGGTCATGCCCGTCCTCAACGAGGAGCGGCACCTGCGCGAGGCGGTCGAGGGCGTCCTGGCGCAGCACTACCCGGGCGACCTCGAGGTGGTGCTCGCGCTGGGCCCCTCCCGCGACCGGACCGACGACGTCGCCGCCGCGCTGGCGGCCCTCGACGAGCGCGTCCGGGTGGTCGACAACCCCGCCGGGCATACGCCGCACGCGCTCAACGCCGCCATCGCCGCGGCGAAGCACGACGTCATCGTCCGGGTCGACGGCCACTCCGTGCTGCCCGACGACTACGTGCGCACCGCGGTGTCCGTGCTCCTCGAGGCCGGTGCCGACAACGTCGGCGGGCTGATGGCGGCGGAGGGCACCACGGACTTCGAGCGAGCGGTCGCGGCCGCGATGTCGTCGCGGATCGGCGTCGGCGCGACGCAGTTCCACACCGGGGGAGCCGACGGTCCGGCGGAGACGGTGTACCTCGGCGTGTTCCGGCGGTCGGCGCTCGACCGGGTCGGCGGCTACGACGAGGCCTTCCACCGTGCCCAGGACTGGGAGATGAACCACCGGATCCGCGAGACCGGCGGACTGGTCTGGTTCACGTCGAGGCTGAAGGTCGCCTACCGGCCACGTGCGACCTTCGCCGCGCTCGCCAGGCAGTACTTCGACACCGGGTCGTGGCGCTGGCAGGTGATGGTGCGGCACCCCGAGACGGTGTCGCTGCGCTACCTCGCGCCGCCCGCGGCCGTCGCGGGTACGGCGGCGGCGCTCGGCCTCGCCCTCGCGGGCCGCCGGTGGGCGCTCGTCGTGCCGGTCGCGTACGCGGCCGCGGTCGTGGTGGGTGCCGCCGTCACCGGACGCGGCCTCCCGCCGCGGGGCAGGGCGATGCTCCCCGGGGTCTATGCGACCATGCACTACGCCTGGGGCGCCGGCTTCCTGAAGGGCGTCGCGGCGTCCGCGCTGTCGCGAGACCGCCGGAGGCAATCAGTACTGGACCGGGTGCGCCGCCGCCGCAGGTAGGTCAGTCGGTCTCCGTCAGCCGGTCGGTGTCGGCCGGAGTGGCGTACGACGCGATGGCGCGGTCGAAGTCCCTGATGCTGAGCCAGAGCTTGTAGACGAGCACGGCCTCGAACACCAGGAGCAGCGCCGCCGCCCCGATCATCACCGGGGCGACGAGCCCGGTGACGGGCCCGACGATGCAGACGAACATCTGGAACTCGATGCCGCTCCACAGGTGCGGTCGCATGCGGTGCCTGCGCAGGAAGTCACGGAACCTGTTGTAGAAGCGGAACTTGCTGCGGAACCCCTGCTGCAGGTCGACGACGTTGCCCGACGCCGCCACCTCGTTCGGGTCGAGGTCGGGGTTCTCGGTGAGCACGTCCTCGATGAAGGGCAGCTGCTCGTCGACGTCGTCGTCGCCACGGGCGCGTGCCCCGCGCCGCGCCTCGGTGATGCGCGTGCGCATGTCCTCGCGCATCTTGTACGTGTGCGCCGAGTTGATGTAGCGCAGCGCGTCGACGAAGACGACGCACATGCCGATCACCAGGAACAGCGGGCGCTCCGTGAGGACGTACTGGCCGACGGTGAGCCCGAGGACGCAGAGGAAGATGCGGACCCGGTCGAAGATGAAGTCGAGCCACTGGCCGAACGTCGAGCCGGTGCCCTTGAGCCGCGCGATCTTGCCGTCGAGGCAGTCGATGTAGAACGCCAGGTAGAACAGCACTGCGCCGAGCACCAGCCACGGCCAGTCGCCGAGCAGGAAGACGCTTGCCGAGCCGAGCCCGACCACGAACGCGACCAGGCTGAGCTGGTTGGGGGTGAGCCGGGTGTGGTTGGCGAGCAGGCGCACCACGGGGGCCGCGAGCGGGTCGACGAGGAAGACCGTCCACCACGAGTCCCGCGCCTTGTAGGTACGTCGGACGTCGTCCGCCGAGAACGTGCCCGACATCGTTGGTGCGTCCTTCCGGTCCGAGGGCGAATGACCCACCGTACTCCCGGGCGGCGCAGGCAGTGGAACCGCCGCGAGACGCCTGTCGTTATCCTCTGCTGGTGCTTGGCATGATCCTTGCGGCCGGTGAAGGTCGTCGGCTGCGGCCGTACACGGAGAAGCTGCCGAAGGCCCTGGTGCCGGTCGACGGCGAGACCACGATCATGGACATCGTGCTGCGCAACATGGCCGCGGTCGGCCTGCGCGACGTCGTCGTGGTCGTCGGCTACGCCGCCGAGGCGGTCGAGGAACGCCGGCAGGAGCTGGAGTCGCGGCACGGTGTGCGCCTCACCCTCGTGCCCAACGACAAGGCGACGCAGTGGAACAACTGCTACTCCCTCTGGCTGGCCAGGGAGTACTTCGCCGAGGGGGTGCTGCTCTCCAACGGCGACACGGTGCACCCGGTGTCGGTGGAGGAGACGCTGCTGTCCGCGCGGGGGCCCGGTGTGCTGCTCGCTCTCGACGACGCGAAAGCCCTCGCCGACGAGGAGATGAAGGTCACCCTCGACGGCTCCGCCCGCGTCTCCCGCATCACCAAGCAGATGGCGCCGAGCGACGCGCACGGTGAGTACATCGGCGTCACCCTGATCGAGCCGGCCGCCGCGCAGCCGCTCGCCGACGCGCTCGAGACGACGTGGCGACGCGACCAGGGTCTGTACTACGAGGACGGCTACCAGGAGCTCGCCGACCGCGGCGGCGACGTCCGTACCGCGTCGATCGGCACGGTGGAATGGGTGGAAGTCGACAACCACGACGATCTGGCTCGGGCACGGGAGATCGCATGCCGCTGCTAGCGCGCATGGTCATGAGTCCGCTCGTCGTCGAGGTGCGCCCGGGAGCGGTGGCCGGCCTCGCGGACGTGCTCGCCGACCAGCGGATCTCGCCGAACGGTGTCGTCGCGGTCGTCGTCGGCGGCGGCCTCGGCGACCGGATCGCCGAGGAGCTGTCGCACACCCTCGGCAACGCCGACGTCTTCCTCGCGGCCGACGGCACCCTCGACGTCGCCGCCGAGATCGAGGTCGGGTTGCGCAAGCGGTCGTACGACGCCGTGGTGGGGATCGGCGGCGGCAAGACGCTCGACGTCGCCAAGTACGTCGCCAGCCGGCTCGGACTGCCGATGGTGGCCGTCGCCACCAGCCTCGCCCACGACGGCATCTCCTCGCCGGTGTCGAGCCTCGACCACGGCGGCGGCCGCGGCTCGTACGGCGTGCACATCCCCGTCGCGGTGCTCGTCGACCTCGACTACGTGCGGGCCGCGCCGGCGCGGCAGGTCAGGTCGGGGGTCGGCGACCTGATCAGCAACCTCTCGGCGACGGCCGACTGGGAGCTCGCCAGGGAGGTCCGCGGCGAGCCGGTCGACGGGCTCGCCCTGTCGCTGGCCCGGGTGGGCGCCGACGCCGTGCTGAACCGTACCGACGGCATCGACTCGGATGCCTTCCTCGTGGTGCTCGCCCAGGGCCTCATCCTGTCCGGGCTCGCGATGGCCGTCGCGGGCAACAGCCGGCCGTGCAGCGGCGCCTGCCACGAGATCTCGCACGCGCTCGACCGGATGTCTCCCGGCTCGGGCACCCACGGCGAGCAGACCGGCTTCGGTGCGCTCTTCGCCACCTGGCTGCGTGGCGACCTCGACCTCGCCGGCGCGATCCACGGCTGCCTGCACCGGCACGGCCTGCCGACGCGACCGGCCGACCTCGGCCTGACCGACGACGCGTTCGCCGCCGCGGTGGCGAACGCACCCGACACCAGGCCGGACCGCTATACGGTGCTCGAGCACCGCGAGGTCGACGCCGACCGTGCGGTCGCGTGGACGCGCGAGTTCGTGGCCTGGGCGGCGCGGCGTGAGGAGACCCGGTGACGGGGCCGTACGCTGTCCCTCGCCTCGCACCGACCAGACCATGAGGACGTGACCGTCATCAGCCCACTCGAGGCCTCGCCGGCGCAGATCCGCGAGATCGCGCAGCCGCCGGGGATCATGGACCGGCGCAGCGGCGAGCACTGGGCGGGCCGGCTGTACATGCGCCGCCTCTCGCCGTACGGCACCTGGCTGCTCGTCCGCACGCCGATCACGCCGAACGTGACCACCGGCCTGATGATCGTCGCCGGCGTCGCCGGCGGCGTCGTGCTGGCCCTCGGCGGGCTCTGGTCGGCGGTGGTGGCGGCGCTGCTGATCCAGCTCTACCTGCTGCTCGACTGTTCCGACGGCGAGCTCGCCCGCCTCACGGGACGGACGAGCATCGTCGGTGTCTACCTCGACCGGGTCGGCCACTACCTCGCCGAGGCCGCTCTGCTGGTCGGGCTGGGCATCAGGGCCCAGGGCGAGCTCACCGGCGGCTGGGCGCAGCTCGGCGCGCTCGCGGCGCTCGGCGCGATCCTCATCAAGTCCGAGACCGACCAGGTCGACGTCGCGCGCATCAGGTCGGGCCTGCCGGCCGTCACCGAGGAGGCCGCGGAGCTGCGCAGCAGCCGGCTGGGCACGCTGCGCAGGATCGCGTCGCTGTTGCTGGTGCACCGCGTGATCCAGGGCATCGAGGTGTCGCTGCTCGCCGTCGTCGCGGCGGTCGTCGACGTCGTCACCGGCACTCTGGTGGGCACCCGGGTGCTGGTCGTCGCGTGCGTCCTGGTGGCGGGAGCGTTCGTGGTCCTCCACCTGATCAGCGTGCTGATGAGCAGGAGGCTGCGGTGAACGACGTCACGCTCTCGTGCGTGATCCTGACCATGGGTGACCGCCCGGGGGAGCTGCGCCGCGCGATCGACAGCGTCCGCGCCCAGCACGGCGAGCCGATCGAGGTCGTCCTGGTCGCCCAGGGCGCCGACGTCGACGACGTCCCCGACGACGTCACGTACGTCCGGCTACCTGAGAACGTCGGCCTGCCCGAGGGCCGCAACCGCGGTGCCGCCCGGGCGACGGGCGACGTGGTGCTGTTCCTCGACGACGACGGCTGGTACCCGGAGCCGACGCTGGCCGACTGGGTCAGGGCGAGGTTCGCCACCGACCCTCGCCTCGGCATCATGTCGTTCCGCATCGTCGACGAGGAGGGCCGCAGCGCCCGCAGACACGTACCGAGGCTGCGGGCCGGCGACCCGATGCGGTCGGGCCAGGTGACCACCTTCCTCGGCGGCGGCAGCGCCGTGCGGCGCGAGACGTTCGAGCGGGTCGGCGGGCTGCCGGGGGAGTTCTTCTGGACGCACGAGGAGACCGACCTCGCCTGGCGGGTGCTCGACGCGGGCTACCGGATCGTGTACGACGCGCGCGCGGTGATGGCCCATCCGCGCACGAGCCCGGCGCGGCACGCGAACTACCTCCGGATGAACGCGCGCAACCGGGTGTGGCTGGCCAAGCGCAACCTCCCGCTGCCGCTCGCGGTCGCGTACGTGGGGGACTGGTTCGCCGTCACCGTGGTGCGGGAACGCAGCGTCACGGCACTGCGTCCGTGGCTCCGTGGTTTCGCCGAGGGACTCCGTACGTCTGGAGGGCCGCGCCGGCCGATCGCCTGGCGTACCGCCTGGCGGATGGCCAGGCTCGGTCGCCCACCGGTCATCTGACCAGGGGGCATATCATCGTGACCGTCGGGATCGGGCTTGCCGTGAACCTTCTGGTGTTCCCCGCCGTCCCAACCCCCGCGGCCGCGAACGCGAGTGCGTGAGTTCGACCATCGACCGAGGAGATGGCGCAGTGACCCAGCAACCCGGATGGAGCGACCCGCAGGGTGATCCCGGCGGTACCTCCCCGCAGTGGCACGACCAGCCGCCGGCCGACCAGGCGGGCTACGGCCAGCAGCAGTATGGTCAGCCACAGCCGTACGGCCAGGGCTACGGTCAGCAGCAGCCGATGTACACGTACCCGCCCTCGCGGCCCACCAACATGATGGCGATCCTCGCGCTGGTGTTCTGCTTCGTCTTCGCGCCGGTCGGGTTGATCCTCGGCATCATCGCGCGCAGGCAGATCGAGGAGACCGGTGAGGAGGGGCACGGGCTCGCTCTCGCCGGCACCATCATCGGCGCGATCTTCACCGGGTTCGGCGTTCTCTACGTCGTCGTCGTCGTGATCGCCGTGGTGGCGTCCGCGTCGGCGGTATGAACAACGAGCGATCGACCGAGGGGATGGACCAGGTGACTCAGCAACCCGGATGGAGCAACCCGCAGGGCGACCCCGGCGGCGCCTCCCCACAGTGGTACGACCAGCCGCCGGCGGACCAGCCGGGCTACGGTCAGCAGCAGTACGGCCAGCAGCAGTACGGCGAGGTACAGCAGTACGGCCAGGGCTACGGTCCGCAGCAGCCGATGTACGTCTACCCGCCCTCGCGGCCCACCAACATGATGGCGATCCTCGCGCTCGTCTTCTGCTTCGTCTTCGCGCCGGTCGGGTTGATCCTCGGCATCATCGCGCGCAAGCAGATCAGGGAGACCGGTGAGGAGGGGAACGGGCTCGCTCTCGCCGGCATCATCGTCGGCGCGATCTTCACCGGCCTGATCGTGCTGTACATCCTCTTCTACGTCGTCCTGTTCGGGATCCTGTTCGCCACGACCGGCGTGTAAGGTTCTCCTCGGCGGGAGCGGGCCCGCCGTCTCACGACCAGGTGGGGATGTCGCGCTCATGACGCAGCAGCCGGGGTGGAACGACCCTCAGACGCAGCCGTACGGCCAGGCAGGTGCCCCGATGGGGCAGCCGCAGCAGTACGGCCAGGTGCAGCCGTACCAGGCCCCGGCGTACCAGACGCCGATGGTGATGCAGCCGATGCCGACCTTCCAGGTCAAGGCGGCGAACAACACCATGGCGACCTGCTCGCTGATCTTCGCGCTCGTCGGCCTGATCTTCTTCCCGATCCTCGCCCAGATCCTCGCCCTGATCTTCGGCATCGTGGCGAAGGGCCAGATCAAGCGCACTGGTGAGGGCGGCGCGGGCATGGCGACCGCCGGCATCATCATCAGCTCGATCATCCTGGGTCTCGCGGTCATCGGCACGATCTTCTGGATCGTGGTCGTCGTGATCCTGGGCGCCGCGGGCGTCGCGGCCAGCTGACTGACGCGAGACACTAGGGGCTCGGTCAGCGGGTCTTCTTCTCGAACGTCAGCAGCACGAACGTGTAGTCGAGGCCGTGCCGCGGCCAGTGCACCGGTCGTTCGGGGTGTGCGAGGTCGAGCTCGCCGCGGAGCGCGAGGCCGGCCCGGGCGGCGTCCGCGACCAGGGTCTCGATCTCGGCGGGTCCGAAGATGTGCACCGTCTCGCCGTACGCGGCGAGGTGGGCGGTGTCCGGCGGGTCCTTGTCGAAGTCGGTCGAGAGCACCAGCAGGCCGCCCGGACGCAGGATGCGTGCGGTCTCGGTCAGGAACGCGGGCACGTCGACGCCGTGCTCGATGACGCTCATGCAGGTAACGGCGTCGAGCGACCCGGAGTGCAGGCCGGTCGCGGTGATGTCGCCGTGCCGGAACTGCACCGGGCCGCGGTGGGTCGTGCCGGTGAACTCGGGGTTGATGCCGGCGAGCTCCCGCAGGCCGTACAGGCGCAGGGACGGGAGCACCGTCGAGTAGCGGGCGGCGCCGCCGTCGAGCACGCGCGCGTCGGTGCCGCAGTGCTCGACCACCGCGCGGACCGCGCCCAGCACGTCCCAGTTCTTCGCGCGCGTGGGGTGGAGCGGCAGCCGCAGCCGGCGGGCCTCGTGGACCGCCGCCTCGACCTCGGTGCGGCGCCTGAGCACGCCGGTCGGCGCCACCGTCGTCGGCAGGGGACGGGACGCGGCGGGCAGCAGGGCGCGCTCGGCCGTGCGTTGCACGCCGACCCTGCCCCACAGGGCGAGGTCCGCCGCGACCTTGGCGGCTCGCAGCGGCAGGCTGTCGGTGGGGAGGAGCTTCACGGCGGCAAACCCTACCCGCCCTTGCTCGGATGCCGCGGGAAGGATCGGTAGCCTGCGGTGGTGCTCCGACCTCGCGGCCGCCCCGCGCACATGTTGCGGCATCGCACCGGGGTCGGTGTCCTGACGCTCGCCGCGGTGGCCCTCTACGTCACGTACGCGGTGAGCCGGCTGACCCGCTTCCGCGCAGCAACGTACGACCTGGTCATCTTCGACCAGGCGGTGCGCAGCTACTCCCGGTTCGAGCCCGGCCTCGCGCCGGTGAAGGGCGTGCACAACGACTTCGGCCCCGACTTCTCGGTGCTCGGCGACCACTTCTCGCCGATCCTGGCCGTCCTCGCCCCGCTCTACTGGGTGCACGACCGGCCGATCATGCTGGTCGTCGCGCAGGCCGTCCTGATCGCCGCCGCGATCCCGTTCGTCTGGGTGTTCGCGAACCGCCTCCTCGGTCCCCTCGCCGCCTACCTGGCGTCCGGGGCGTTCGCGCTGAGCTGGCAGGTCCAGTCGGCGATCGCGTTCGACTTCCACGAGGTGGCGTTCGCGGTGCCGCTCGTCGCGGTCGCCATGGAACGGTTCCAGGCCGCGCGGTACTGGCACGCGACGATCGCCGCGGGAGTGCTGCTGCTCGTCAAGGAGGACATGGGCTTCCTCGTGGCGGGCCTGGGGGTGCTGCTGATGTGGCGCGCGCGGCGCCGGCTACACGGCCTGGGCCTCGTCGTCGCCGGTCTGGCCATGGTCTGGTTGACGACGCAGGTGCTGATGCCGCTGGCGGGTGGACGGCCCGGCTACTACTGGCAGTACGAGGACCTCGGCGGGTCGCCGGGCGAGGCACTGCGGTTCATGGTCACGAACCCGCTCGAGACCCTGGCGCTGATCGTGACGCCGGAGACCAAGCTGCACACGCTGCTGTGGCTGTTCGTACCGTTGGCGTTCTGCGCCCTCGTGTCGCCGTACCTGCTGCCCGCCCTGCCGCTGCTCGCGGAGCGGCTGCTGGCGTCCAACCCGAACTGGTGGACGACCTGGCCGCACTACAACGCGTTCGTGGTCGTCCTGCTGTTCTGTGCTGGCATCGATGGTGCCGCCCGGGTGGCGCGGTGGGTCGGTCGGACGAGCGCGCGACGCAGGCGGGTCGTGCATGTCGGCTGGGCCGCGTTCACCCTGGCGGCGGCCGTCGTGTCGGTCGGCCACTTCCCGTTCGGCAACCTCACGCACGACACGTGGTGGCCGGAGTCGGGGCGGCAGCGCGCGGCGGCGACCGCGGTGGCGACGATCCCCGACGGCGCGACCGTCGAGGTGCTGAACAACCTCGGTCCCGCGCTCACCGGCAGGTGCGCCGTGCGGCTGCTCGACCGCACCCCGCGTGACGCGCCGTGGGTGATCACCGACACGAGGATCCGCACGTTCCCGTTCCGCACCCTCGCCGAGCAGCGCGGCCGGCTGGGCGTTCTCGAACGCGACGGCTACCGCCGGGTGTGGAGCGGTCAGGGGTACGTCGTGCTGCACCGGAGCGGCTCGTGAGGGACGACTCGGCGAGCGTCGACCCCGCCGGCCGGTTGCTGGTGCGGCTGTCGACGTGGCCCGCACTGGTGCTCGCCGGGTTCCTGGCCGTGGCGTTCCCGCTCGTCCTCGGCGGCGTCTTCTCGCCGCTGCCGGCGTTCGGGCTCACCGCGGTGGTCGCGGCGCTCTTGCTGGTGTGGGTGCGCCGTCCCGCGCGGCTGCACCGGACCGACACGCCGTGGTGGGTGGCGTGGTCGGTGCTCGCCGTCGCCGTCGCGTTCGGCGTCCTGGAATGGCTGACCCACTCCGAGCAGATCCTCGTGGAGCGTGACCCGGCCGCGTACGTGCAGTTCGGCTGGTGGCTCGCCGAGCACGGGGGTCTGCCCGTCGAGCAGCACCGGGAGGCGTTCGGCGGCGGCGTGCCCAGTCTCTCGTGGAACAGCCCGGCGTTCTACCAGGTCGGCACGGCGATCTGGCCGCAGTTCATGGTCGGCCTGCCGACGGTGCTCGCCGCCGCGGCGTGGATCGGCGGTGTCGGCGGCATGCTCGTCACCAACGCGGTCGTCGGCGCATTGTCCGTGCTCGCGTTCGGCGGGCTCGTCGCCCGGCTCGTCGGGCCGCGGTGGGCACCGCTGGGCGCCTTCCTGCTCGCGTTCTGCTACCCGCAGCTGTTCGTGGCGAAGTCCGCGTACAGCGAGCCGCTCGCGCAGCTGCTCGTCGTCTCCGCGCTGTGCCTGCTCGTGGACTGCCGGGTGCTGCGTGGCAGAGCCGCGTGGGCCGCGGCCGGCGCGGCGGGGCTGCTGCTCGGCATCGGCGAGCTGGTGCGGATCGACGTGCTGCGCGACCTCATTCCGGCGGTGGCGCTGGTCGGGGTGTTCGCCGCGCGCCGGCGGGCGTACGCGCTGCCGTTCGGGGCGTTCCTCACGGTCGGTTTCGCGTTCGGCGCGCTCGACGGTGTGCTGCTGAGCCGGCCGTACGTCGAGGCGCTGCGCGGGTCGCTCGTGCCGCTGCTCGGTGTCGCGGGACTGACGGTGCTCGCCGCCGTCGCGTACGCGGTGCTCGGCAGGCGCGGTCGGCTCGGTCCGCTGACACCCGAGCGGCTGCGCGCCGCGCGGATCGGCCGCGTGTCGCTGCCGACGGTGGCGGGAGCGCTGGTGCTGGTGGCGTTCGTGGCGTTCGCGACCCGGCCGCTGTGGCAGACCGTGCGCGGTGCCGACGGATCCACGGGCGACTACATCAGGCTGCAGCAGCGCAGCCAGGGCCTCCCGATCGACCCCGGCCGCTGGTACTACGAGTGGAGCCTGCACTGGGTCGCGTGGTGGGTCGGCTGGCCGGCCGTGGTCCTGGCGGGCGTCGCGGCGGCGGTGCTGACCGTCCGGCTGGTGCGCGGGCGCGCCCCACGCTGGCTGCCGGTCCTGCCGCTGCTGCTGTGGAGCACCGCGACGACGTTGTGGATGCCGTCGATCACACCGGACCACCCGTGGGCCGACCGCAGGCTCGTCCCCGTGGTGCTGCCGGCCGTCGTGCTGCTGGCGTGCTGGGGGCTGCGCTGGTGCGTCCGGCGGGTGCGCGAGGGCCGGCCCGGCCGGTTGCCCCGGGTGGTCGCCGTCGTGGGCGTCCTCGCCCTGCTCGTACCGGTGGGGTACGCGTCCGGCCCGCTGGCCTGGCGCGCGACGCACCGCGGGGAGATCCGCGAGCTCGCCGACCTGTGCCGTGCGATCGGGCCGAACGCCGCGGTGATCGGCATCGACCGTGCGACCAACGTGTACATGCAGGCCGTCCGCGGCATGTGCGGCGTACCGATCGCGCGCTTCTACGACGCGGAGCCGGTACGCGTCCGCGCGGCCGTCGCCGCGGTCGAGCGTTCCGGCCGCCGTCCGGTGCTGCTCGGCGGGAGCCCGGAGACGCTGGCGAAGGTGACCGACGCGACCCCACGCCACGTCGTCGACCTGCGCAGCACCCAGGACCAGCACAACCTGCTCGAACGCCCCACCCACACCGTCCGCAAGGGCCTGACCGGCTGGCTGGCGTTCCCGTCCTGACGGGTAGGTTCGCTGCGTGGTCGAGCGGCGGCGGGTCCTGGCGTGGGTGCGCATCGTGCTCGGGGTCGCGGTCGCGGTCGGCGTCGTGCTGGCACTGGCCGACCAGTGGCCGCGTGTGCGCCCGCACCTCGCGCGGTTCGATGTCCCGCTGGTGGTGTCGGCGTTCCTCGCCGTGCTCGTCGCGCTCGGCGCGAGCATGCTGTCGTGGCGCGCGGTCCTGACCGAGCTCGGGTCGCGGCTGCCGTTGCGCGACGCCGCGCGCATCTACTTCGTCGGGCAGGTCGGCAAATACCTGCCGGGCAGCGTGTGGCCGGCGCTCGTCCAGATGGAGCTCGGCCGGTCCGCGGGCGTGCCGCGGTCGCGGATGGGCGTGTCGTTCGTGCTCGCGCTCGCGCTGAGCCTGCTGACCGGTGCGGTGATCGGGCTGCCGTCGGTGCTCTCGACCGGCCGTTACCTGCTGCCCGCGCTCGGCATCATCGTGCTCGTGCTGCCGGTGCTGCTCGTGCCCCGGCTGCTCGGCGCCGTGCTCGACCGCGGGCTGCGGCTGCTGCGCCGGCCGCCGCTCGAACGCCCGCTGACGCGCAGGGGCATCCTCAAGGTCGTGGGGCTGTCGGCGATCGGCTGGGTGGCGTACGGCGTCCAGGCCTGGCTGCTCGCCGTCGACCTCGGTGCCCCCCTGGCGCAGACCCTGCCCGTGGCGGTCGGTGCGTACGCCATCGCGCTGGTGCTCGGCGTCGTCGTCGTGCTCGCGCCCGCGGGCGTCGGCGTCCGCGAGTTCATGCTGGTCGTGGGGCTGGCGAGCGTCCTCACCGGAAACGCGGCCACGGCGCTCGCGATCGTGTCACGCGCCCTGGTCACGGTGGCCGACGTCGCCACCGCCGCCATGGGACTGCTGCTGCGCCGGCCGGCGGCTGACAAGGTGCGGGGACGCTGACGGCTGGCGATACGCTCGGGCCTCATGGCCACCCCCGCCCGTCACCCCGTCGAGCTGGTCGATCCGACCAGGCGCCACTACACGCTGTCACCCGCCGTCGCCGACGTCAGCGGCCCGCGGCCGCTCGCCACGATCGTCCTGCCCTGCTACAACGAGTCGGCCCACGTCCTGCGCGAGATCGAGCGCATCACGTTCGCCATGGACACCAGCGGCATGAGCTACGAGCTCCTCGTCATCGACGACGCGTCGACCGACCGCACGCTCGAGGTGCTGCAGGAGGCGCTGCCGAGGTTCCCCCGGATGCGCCTCATGCCGTTCCGGCGCAACGGCGGCTCCGGCACCGCGCGGCGGATCGGCACCAGGGAGTCGCGCGGCGAGATCGTCGTATGGACCGACGCCGACCTCACCTACCCCAACGAGCGCATCCCCGAGTTCATCCGCTACCTGATCGAGCACCCCGAGTGCGCCCAGGTCGTCGGCGCGCGCACCGCCGAGCGCGGCACGCTCCGGGTGCTTCGCGTGCCCGCGAAGTGGTTCATCCGCAAGGTGGCCGAAGGCCTCGCCGGGGTGAAGATCGCCGACCTCAACTCCGGCATGCGGGCGTTCCGCCGCGAAGTGTCGCTGCCGTTCCTGCGACTGCTGCCGCCAGGCTTCTCCTGCGTCACCACGATCACGCTGGCGTTCCTGTCGAACCAGCACGACGTCGACTACCTGCCGATCGACTACGGCAAGCGGTCCGGGCAGTCGAAGTTCCATCCGTTGCGCGACGCCTACCGCTACATCCTCCAGGTCGTCCGCATGGTGATGTACTTCAACCCGCTCAAGGTGCTCCTGCCGCCGGCGCTCGTCCTGCTCGGAGTCGGCGTCGCCAAGGCGGTGTACGACATGATCGTGCACCCGTTCTACTTCGCTGCCAACACGATCCTGCTCTTCATGACGGGGCTCATCATCGGCTCGTTGGCGCTGCTCGCCGACCTCGTCGTGCGGTCGCGGTCCGAGTAGCGTGAAGGTCGCGATCGTCGGGCCGACCCATCCCTACAAGGGCGGCATCGCGCAGTCGACCACCACCCTCGCGCGGCAGCTCGGCGCCGCGGGGCACGTGGTCGATGTCGTCTCGTGGTCGGCGCAGTACCCCGACTTCCTGTACCCAGGGGAGCAGCGCGTACCGGCCGACCGTCCCGAGGTCGAGCCGTGGCCGCGCGCGACGTACCCGCTCGCGTGGTACCGGCCCGACGGCTGGGTGCGGACGGGTCGCAGGCTGCGGGCGTACGACGTCGTCGTGTTCGTCCTCGTCACCCCGGTGCAGGTGCCGGCGTACCTCACGATGCTCGCGGCCCTGGGACGGCGACCGTCCGTCCGCACCGTCGTGCTGTGCCACAACGTGCTGCCGCACGAGCGCCGCATGGTCGACCCGACGCTGGTACGCGCGCTGTTCCGGCGCACCGACGGCGCGCTCGTGCACTCGGGTGACCAGGCGCGCATGGCCCGTGGCCTGGGCGCGCGGCAGGTCGCGGTCGCGGAGCTGCCGTCCGGTTTTCCGACGCTCGCGGGTGCGGAGCCGGCGGTCGTGCCCGACGCGGACGTGCACCGCCGGCTGCTGTTCTTCGGCCTCGTCCGGCCGTACAAGGGCCTCGACATCCTGCTGGCCGCGCTGGCGAAGGTCCCCGGCGTCGGCCTGACGGTGGCGGGGGAGTTCTGGGGCGAGACGCTGCGGGTCACCGAGCTGACGGTCGACGAGCTCGGCCTCCGCGACCGGGTCGAGATCCGCGCGGGCTACGTCGACGCCGCGGAGGTGCCCGCCCTGTTCGCCGGCACCGACGCGCTGGTGCTGCCGTACCGGCAGGCGACGTCGTCGTACAACGCCGACGTCGCGTTCCAGTACGGCGCACCGGTCGTGGTCACCCGCGCGGGCGCGCTCGCCGATCGGGTGAGCGACGGCGTCGACGGTCTCGTGTGCGCGCCCGACGACGTCGACGACCTCGCGGCGGCACTGCGGCGGCTCTACGGCGAGCCCGGCCTGCTCGCCGCCCTGCGCGCGGGCGTACGTCCGCCCGACCACACCGGCAAGTGGGAGCGCTACGCCGAGGCGCTCCTCGCCGCGGCCGGGTGACCGGAGTCAGCGCCGTGCCGGTTTGGCCCGCTCGATCTCGAGGTCGTTGTCGACCATCATCTCGACGATCTGGCGGAAGCTGACCGTCGGCGACCAGCCGAGCTCCTCCCTGGCGCGCGTCGCGTCCCCGACGAGTACGTCGACGTCGGCCGGGCGGAAGAAGCGCTCGTCCTGGACGACGTGCGGCTGCCAGTCGTCGATGCCGACGCGCGCGAACGCGAGGTCGAGCAGGTCGCGCACCGAGTGCTGGGTGCCGGTCGCGACCACGAGGTCTTCTGGCTCGTCGCGCTGCAGCATGCGCCACATCGCGTCGGTGTAGTCGGCCGCGTATCCCCAGTCACGGTGCACGTCGAGGTTGCCGAGCGTCAGCGTGTCGTGCAGCCCGAGTGCGATGCGCGCGACGCCCTGGGTGATCTTGCGGGTGACGAACTCGTACCCGCGTCGCGGGCTCTCGTGGTTGAACAGGATGCCCGAGCAGGCGAACGCGCCGTACGACTCGCGGTAGTTCATCGTGATGTAGTGGCCGAACGTCTTCGCGACGCCGTACGGCGACCGCGGGTGGAACGGCGTGGTCTCCGACTGCGGTGTCTCGCGCACCTTGCCGAACATCTCCGAGCTCGACGCCTGGTAGAAGCGCACCCGGCCCATGTCGTTCTGGGTGTGGATCCTGATCGCCTCGAGCATGCGCAGGACGCCCATGCCGGTGATCTCGCCGGTGAGCTCGGCCTGCTTCCAGGACAACCCGACGAAGCTGATCGCGCCGAGGTTGTAGACCTCGTCCGGCTGGGAGATCTCCAGCGCGGAGATCAGGCTGGCCAGGTCGCGCAGGTCGCCCTCGAGGAGGTGGGCGGACGGTACGACGTCGTTGACGCGTTCGGCCTTGGGGTTGCTCTGCCCGTTGACGAGGCCGAACACCTCGTATCCCTTCGCCGCGAGGAGCTCGCCGAGGTAGAGGCCGTCCTGGCCGGTGATGCCGGTGATGAGAACGCGTGGCACGTGCCGTCCTGCCGTCTCGTCCATGGGTGCGAAGGTGTGCGCATGCGTACCACATCGCCTTCGTATTTGGGGACGGTAGTGTCCCGTCACACGTTCTTAACCCCGTGGGCGTAGTGTTCGGCGGAAGAGTTGGAGTGCCCGGAACAACCCTGGAGGCGAGGCGCAGGTGTCACCGCGAGTACTGATCGACGGTACCGATCGCGGGGGCGTCAACCGGTACGTCGACGGCCTGGTGAGGGCGTTGGACAAGGCGGGTGCCGACATCGGGGTCGCGTGCCAGCGTGCCGACGCCGACCGCTACGGCCGGATGGCGCCGGGCGCGGCGATCATCATGGGTCCCACCGCGATCGCCCACCGTCCCGCACGTCTCGCCTGGGAGCAGACCGGCCTGCCGGTCGTCGCCGAGTCGTTCGGCGCCGACGTCATCCACGCGCCGTTCTACACGATGCCGGTACGCGCGGGCCGCCCGACGGTCGTCACGGTGCACGACGTCACGGTGTTCACCAAGCCCGAGCTCATCCCGCCGGTCAAGGCGACGTTCCTGCGCTCGGCGATCCGCACCGCGGTCCGGCGCGCGACCCGCATCATCGTGCCGTCCAAGGCGACGCGTGACGAGCTCGTCGAGCACCTGTCGTCCGACCCCACGAAGATCGACGTCGCCTACCACGGCGTCGACCACCAGCTGTTCCACCGGCCGGAGTGCGCGGACTGCGAGCGCGTGTCCAACCGGCTCGGCCTGCACGGCCAGCCGTACATCGCGTTCCTCGGCGGGTTCGAGCCGCGCAAGAACGTCCCCGACCTCATCCGCGGGTGGGTCAGTGCGGTCGCCGACCGCGACGAGCCGCCGGCGCTCGTGCTCGCCGGCAGCCGCGGCAACGACGACGCCGTCGACGACGCGGCGGCGCAGGTGCCCGAGCACCTGCGGCTGATCCGTCCCGGCTTCCTGCGCTACGTCGACCTGCCCGCGTACCTCGGCGGCGCCGTGGTCGTCGCGTTCCCCAGCCACGGTGAGGGGTTCGGCCTGCCGGTGCTCGAGGCGATGGCCTGCGGGGCACCGGTGCTCACCACCCACCGCACCTCGCTGCCCGAGGTCGGCGGCGACGCGGTGGCGTACACCGAGCCCGACCCCGACAGCATCGCCGCGGGACTGACCGACCTCCTCGACGACCCCGACCGGCGCACCGCGCTGGCCAACGCGGGCTACGAGCGGTCGCAGGAGTTCACCTGGCAGATCTCGGCCGAGACCCACCTGGCGAGCTACCGCCGGGCCGTCGGCGAGTGACCGACACCCATGGGTGAGGCCGGGGCGCTGTACGCCGTCGTCCCCGCGGGCGGGTCGGGCACCCGTCTGTGGCCGCTGAGCCGCAGGGACGAGCCGAAGTACCTCCACCCGCTCGCCGGCGGCGAGCGGTCGCTGCTGCAGGGCACCGTCGACCGGCTGGCGCCCGTCGTCCCCGCCGACCGCACGTACGTCGTCACCGGCGCCAGCCATCGCGCCAAGGTGGCCGCGCAGCTGCCGGAGCTGCCCGCGGGCAACGTCGTCGTCGAGCCGTCGCCGAAGAACTCCGCGCCGGCGATCGGGCTCGCCGCGGCACTGATCGCGCGGCGCGAACCCGACGCCGTGATGGGCTCGTTCGCGGCCGACCACGTCGTGCCCGACGCCACCGCGTTCCGCGCCGCGCTGCGCGACGCCGTCTCCGTCGCCGAGGCGGGGTACCTCGTCACGATCGGCATCACGCCGACCTATGCCGCCACCGGGTTCGGCTGGATCCAGCGGGGCGACCCGCTGGCGGGAGGCGTCGGCGAGCGCGTGGCCACGTTCACCGAGAAGCCGCCTGCCGACGTCGCGCAGGGCTATCTCGACGGCGGTCGCAGCCTGTGGAACGCGTCGATGTTCGTGTGGCGGGTGGCGACGTTCCTCGACGAGCTCGGCCGGCAGCTGCCCGCGCTCCACGAGGGCCTGCTGCGCATCGCGGCCGCGTGGGACGGCCCCGACCGCGACGCCGTGCTGGCGGAGGTCTGGCCGACCCTGCCCGCGGAGACCGTCGACGACGGCGTGCTCGTCGACGCGGCCTGCGGCGGGCGGGTGGCCGTCGTGCAGGGCCGCTTCGAGTGGCACGACATCGGCGACTGGAACGGCCTCGCCGACCTGCTCGCGAGCGCGGCAGGCGGCAACGTCGCGCTCGGCGAGGGGGAGTGGCTGTCCGAGGACGACACGGGCACGCTCGTCGCCGCGTCCGGCGGCCGTCTCGTCGCGACCCTGGGGCTCCGCGACCTCGTGGTCGTCGACACCCCCGACGCCGTGCTCGTCCTGCCGAGGCACCGCGCGCAGGACGTCCGCCGGCTCGTCGAGGAGCTGAAGAGACGTGGCGACGGCACCCACCTGTGACGGGCCGCCCGCGCGGGTGAGCCGGTTGTGGCGACCGCCGTACGCGGTCGACGTCGGGTTCACGCTGTCCTGCCACCGCCGCGGCCCCGGGGACCCGGCGTTCCGCCGGTCGGGCGACGGCGCGGTCTGGCGCGCGGTGCGGACACCTGACGGTCCCGGCACGCTGCACGTACGGTCCCTGACGCGGCTGGGCGAGGTCGAGGCGCAGGCATGGGGGCCGGGGGCGTCGTGGCTGCTCGACCGGCTGCCCACCATGCTCGGCGCGGCGGACGACCCCGGCGCGCTCGTCCCCGCGCACCCGATCGTCCGCGACATGGCCCGCCGCAGGCCCGGCTTCCGGATCGGCCGCAGCGAGCGGGTGCTCGACGCGCTCGTACCGGCGATCCTCGAGCAGAAGGTCACCGGCACCGAGGCGTTCCGGTCGTGGCGGCAGCTGCTGTGGCGGTTCGGCGAGCCCGCCCCGGGGCCGGCCGAGCTGGTCGCCAAGATGAGAGTCCCGCCGGACGCCGCGACGTGGGCGTCGCTCGCCACCTGGCACTGGCACCTCGCCGGCGTCGACCCGCGACGCGCCAGGACCATCAGGATCGCGGCGTCGCGGGCAGGTCGGCTGGAGGAGACGCTGACCCTCGGCCGTGCGGTCGCCGCGACGCGGATGCGCGCGTTGCCCGGCATCGGTCAGTGGACCGTCGCCGAGGTGCTGCAGCGCTCGCACGGCGACGCCGACGCGGTGTCGGTGGGCGACCTGCACGTGCCGGGCATCGTCGGCTGGGCGCTCGCGGGGGAGGTCGTCGACGATGCGGGCATGCTCGCGCTGCTTGAGCCGTACGCGGGCCACCGTTACCGCGTGCAGCGCCTGCTGGAGACCGCCGGCGTCGGCCCGCCACGCCGCGCCCCGAGGTTCTCGCCGAGGGACTACCGCTCCCTCTGACCGCTGGCAAAACCTGCTGCGACGGTGCCGGCACGGCCCAGGTTCCCGCAAGGATGACGCAATCGGCGTGCAAGCGACGGCCCGTCCACTGGTGGGCATGCAACAGATCGACCTCGACCCGGCCGCGGTGCACAGCCTCGGCGACAAGAGCAGCGGATCCGCGGAAGTGGTGCAGCCGGCGGTGAAAGACCTCTCCGACGGCTGGCTGCCGAAGTCCCAGCCGGAGTTCAAGAGCACGCTGGAGCTCTGCCGGCAGAAGTGGATCTTCACGTTCGTCGACTTGGACGACGCGCTCACCGCCATCGGTGACAAGCTGCACGCCAGCGCGAACGCCGTCACCACGGGGGATACCACCTCCGCCGACCAGTTCTGAAGGGGCAGCAGATGGGACAGATGACGAAGTCGACGCTGCTGCACATCGGCAGCGACGGCGGGGGGTCGGCGGGGTTCGGTGACGCGAAGACGCGCGCGACCAGCGGGCTGAGTGCGTTCGAGCAGCCGGTCTGGGCGCAGGTCAAGAGGGGGGTGGTGTGGAGCGGGGTCGGCCAGCCGGACGCGGAGAGCGTGACCCACACCAACGCCCTCGCGCTCAACATCGGCCAGGCGATGATGGAGTCGGGCGGCGCCGCCATGGAGGCAGCCACCCTGGGCTTCAGCAAGCTCGAGGACAACCTGAGGGAGCTCAACGACCACGCCAAGTCGTTCGGCAGCTGGGTCAACGAGGACGGCACCGTCGTCTGGGACGAGAACAACCCGAAGAAGCCCACCTCGATCTACGACGAGGACACCATCAGGCAGACCAACGTCCAGCTCGCCATCCAGCAGACGCTGAAGACGGCCACCCTGCTCGACCACGGCACGATGGCGTCGATGCAGACGGTGTACGACAACGCGCCCGAGGTGGTCGACAACGCGGCCGACGCCGCCGAGGCATTGCCGAGCAACAAGAAGACCCTCGTCGAGGCGCTGGATGCCCGGCAGCAGATCCTGGAGGTGTCGGCGAGCTTCTACCTGATCGACAGGAACGGCCTGCTCGGCGTCGCCGACGTCAAAGCCGCCGGCGGCAACCCGTTCGCGGACGGGGTCGCGGAGCAGGTCAGCGAGCTCGACAAGCTCGTCCAAGGCGCGATCGGCCTGACCAAGGCCGGGCCCCTGCTGAACCTGCTGAAGGCCGACCTCCCCGCGATCATCGTCGACGGCCTCCTCGTGAAGGCGGGCGCGGCCGCCGCGGGAGCGGAGGCCGCGGGCAGGAAGGCGGCCGCGGAGATCCTCAAGATGCCCGGCCGCGTCCTCGGCGTGGCCGGGGTCGCCCAGTTCGTCGCGGACCTGGCGGTGTTCGCGGCGGGCAAGCTCGCACCGGACGCCCAGCCCACCGAGTTCGACGTCATCACCCACAACGGTGAACCCAAGGCGACGGTCGGCGACCAGCAGCTCGCCGGGATCGCGAGCGGGTACTACTCACCCACCGGGATCGGCAACGACCAGGCGGAGTCCGTCGCGGACCTCGCGCACCTGCAACGACTCGACGCGCTCCCCGAAGGTTCCGAAGACTTCAGGGCCCAGGCGATCGAGACCCGCGACCAGCTGCAGGCGTGGCTGGACGAGCACCCGGACATGAGCACGGACACGGTCTACGCGCAGGGCCTCATCGAGGAGCTGGACGCGTGCATCGGCCAGCGCTAGCGCGTCAGCGCGTCTCCAGGTAGGGGGCCGGGTCGCGGTCCCTGGGGTCGACGGGCTTGGCCGGGCGGCCGATGGCCACCGTGCCCATGGGGTCCCAGTGCGCCGGCAGGTCGAGGGCAGTACGGGTGGCGTCGCGGCAGTACAGCGTGCTCGCGATCCAGGCCGAGCCGAGCTGCTCGACCGCGAGGGCGACGAGCAGGTTCTCGACCGCAGCGCCGGCGGACAGCGTCGCCATCTCGACCTCCGCCGGGTCGCCGGCGTGGCGGAGCGCGGAGCGGTCGACGCAGGGGACCACGAGCACCGGTGCACGGCAGAGGACGTCGACGCTCTCGGCTCGCTCGGTCTCGCCCGGCGGGTCGGCCCAGTGCGTCTCCAGCGTGTCGAGCAGGCGGGCGCGTGCGTCCGCTGACTCGACGAGCACGAACCGCCACGGCGTCGACGCGTATGGTGCCGGCGCGGTGACCGCGGCCGCGATGGCGCGCCGTACCGGCTCGGTGCCGATGGGCTCGCCGGTGAACTCCCTGACGGTGCGCCGGGACGAGACGACGTCGCGCGCGCCGAGCGAGAACATGTCGAGCTCGGACGGCCGGACGAGCGCGCGTACGCCGGGACCGTCCTCGCGCGTGGTGTGGTGCGCGAGACCGCGGACGACGGCCACGGGTACGCCGGTGCTCTTGCCCTTCACCAGGTCGGCCGCGGCCGCCACCTCGTCGGCGATCGCGATCTCGGTGACCAGCAACGGACGCCCGTGCGCGTCGGTGCGCCCGCGGTGGTCGTCGACGACGGCCAGTCCCGCGGCGCCGAGCGCGACGTCGGTCTGCCCGACACGCCACGGCCGGCCGAACGTGTCGGTGACGACGACCGCGACCGTGACGCCGAGCCGCTCGCGCAGGCCTGCCCTGATCGCACGCGCCGACGCGTCCGGGTCGAGGGGGAGCAGGACCACGGTGCCTTCGGGGGTGTTGGACTCGTCGACGCCGGCCGCCGCCATCACGAAGCCGTGCGCGGTCTGCACGATGCGGGTGGGCCCGCGACGCGCGACGACACGGACGGTCTCCGCCGTGATCGCGTCGTCGCGCATCCGCTCGAGGTCGTCACCGGGCGCGGCACGCCGGACGCGGCCCTCGGCCTTGCTGACCACCTTGCTCGTGACCACGACCACGTCGCCGTCGCGCAGCCCCGGCGTGGCCGCGGCGACGAGGGCGGCGAGGTCGTCACCGTGGGCGATCTCGGGGATCCCCTGGACACCCCAGATATCGATCGCCGACGTCATCGCAGGATCTCGGCGAGCTCGAGCGCGTCGGCGGCCATCCGTGCGGCCGCGTCGACGTCGTGCATCACGAGCGGCACCGCGCGGCAGCGGATGCCGAGCGCCTCGACCGGCTCGACGGCGTCCTTGTCGGTCTCGTCGACGAGCCAGCCGTCGACGAGACCCGGGCCGTAGAACTCCGCCACGCCGGCGGCGGTCGACGTCGCGCCGACCGCGGCGAGCACCTTGTCGGCCATGCCCCGCAGCGGGTGCCCGCCGATGACGGGGGAGAGCCCCACGACAGGCACGCCGGCACCGGCGATCGCCGGCCTGATGCCGGGCACCGCGAGGATCGTGCCGATCGAGACGACGGGGTTGCTCGGCGGCAACAGGACGACGTCGGCCGCGGCGATCGCCTCGACCACGCCCGGCGCCGGGCCGGACTCCTCGGCCCCCACGGGCACGACGCCGAGTGCGCGGGGCTCCGCGTGCAGTCGTACCCAGTACTCCTGGAAGTGCACCGCGCGGCGTCCCGACTCGGCGGCGGTGTCCTCGATGACGACGTGGGTCTCGACGGGATCGTCGGTCATCGGCAGCAGCCGTACGCCGAGACCCCAGCGCGCCGACAGCGTCGCGGTCACCGCGGACAGCGGCTGACCCGCGGCCAGCAGTTGGCTGCGGAAGACGTGGGTGGCGAAGTCGCGGTCACCGAGGCCGAACCACTGCGGCTCCGCGCCGTACGCCGCGAGCTCGTCCTTGACGGTGAACGTCTCGCCCGCGCGTCCCCACCCCTGCTCGTCGTCGATCCCGTCGCCGAGGGTGTACATGACGGTGTCGAGATCGGGACAGACCCGAAGGCCGAAGAGGGTGATGTCGTCGCCGGTGTTGCCGATGACGGTGATGTCCGCGTCGGGGACGGCGCGGCGCAGTCCACGGAGGAAACGAGCACCGCCCACTCCACCTGCCAGCACGACGATCTGCATGCGGAAAGCCTGCCATAGCATGCCCCGGCTTGACGTACCGGCATTGACGCGCGTGTAATTACACGAGTGTCGTTCCCGCGCCGGGGGGCGCGGCGGGCCAGCGGCAGGGTCGAGGAGGGTCTTTTGTGTCCGAGCAGAACTGGCTATCAGGGGACAGTGGCGAGGAGCTCGAGGAGCTTGAGGAGCTTGAATGGCAGGAACGCGCGCTCTGCGCGCAGACCGACCCGGAGGCATTCTTCCCGGAGAAGGGCGGTTCCACCCGGGAGGCCAAGAAGGTGTGTCTCGTGTGCGAGGTCCGGCAGGAGTGCCTGGAGTACGCACTGGCGCACGACGAGCGGTTCGGCATCTGGGGCGGGCTCTCCGAGCGTGAGCGCCGCAAGCTGAGGCGGCGTGCCGGCTGACACCGCGTAGGTGGCGCGATACCGGCGTCGACTAGTCTTTCGCCGTCATCCCCCTCGGCGCCGCCGAGGATCTGCCGCCGACCGTGACGGGGAAAGCCGTTCGTACGCCAGTGACACCGCAGGCGAGGCCCAACCACTTCGTCACCGCCGTGCTCGTCGTGCACGACGGTGGTCGTTGGTTGCCCGAGACCATCGCGGCGCTCGCGGAGCAGACCCGTGCACCCGACCTCATCCGGGTCGTCGACACCGGCAGCACCGACTCCAGCGGCGAGATCCTCGCCGACGCTGTCGGTTCCGACCAGGTCATCGCGATGCCGCGCAGGACCGGCTTCGGCGCCGCCGTCGCCGCGGGTCTCGCGCGCCCCGAGGTCACCCGCCGCGGCCGCCGCGCCGTCCCGCGTCCCACCGACGGCACGTCCTGGATCTGGCTGCTGCACGACGACTCCGCCCCCGCCCCGGACGCGCTCGAGAGGATGCTGGCGGCCTCCGACCGGTCGGCGGGTCGCCGCACCGCGCCGCCCGGCATCCTCGGCTGCAAGCACCGCGACTGGTACGACCACCGCGTCCTGCTCGACGTCGGCCTCACCACCGACCTCGGTGGCCGCCGCGAGACCGGCATCGACCGAGGCGAGCACGACCAGGGGCAGTACGACGACCACCGTGACGTGCTCGCCGTCGACTCGGCCGGCATGCTGGTCCGCCGCGACGTGTGGGACTACCTCGGCGGGTTCGACCCGACACTGCCGCTCTACCGCGACGACATCGACTTCTGCTGGCGGGCCACCCGGGCCGGCATCGGCGTCGCGGTCGTCACCGACGCGGTCGTCTACCACGCCGAGGCCGCGTCTCGGCACCGTCGCACCGTCCACGCCACCGCCAGCCACCCACGGCTCGCGGACCGGCGGCACGGCATGTACTCGCTCGCGGCCAACCTGCCGATGGGGCTCGCCGCGTTCGCGCTGCTCCGCAACGTCGTCACCTCGGTCTTCCGCGCCGTCGGCTGGGTGCTGGCCAAGCAGCTCGGGTACGCGTTCGACGAGCTCGCCGCCGTGGCGCTCGTCATCGCACGTCCCGACCTGGTGCTCCGGGCACGGGCGGCCAGGCGCCGGCTGAAGCGTCCGTGGCGGCAGATCCGCACGCTGATGCCGCCCCGCGGCGCGGCGATCAAGCGGGTCGGCGAACGCATCTCCGCGTTCAGCGCGGGCGCGGCGGCCGACTCGGGCCGGCACAGCCAGGCGGCGATCGACCCGACGGCCGACGACGACGAGGCCTTCGGCGCGTTCGAGGAGGCGCCGAGCGCGTTGCGCCGGGTGCTGTCGCACCCCGGCCTGCTGCTCGTCGCAGCCCTCACGCTCGTCGCGCTGGTCGCCGAGCGCGACGTGCTCGGCATGAGGCTCGCCGGCGGCGCGCTGCTCCCGGCACCGGACGGCGCCGGCGACCTCTGGCGCTCCTACCTCGAGTCCTGGCACCCGATCGGCCTCGGCGGCACGACGACCGCCCCGCCCTACCTCGGGGTGCTCGCCCTGCTCTCCACCGCCTTCTTCGGCAAGCCGTGGCTGGCCGTCAACATCCTGCTGCTCGGCTGCGTGCCGCTCGCCGGTTGGTCGGCGTACCTCGCCGCGGGCCGGCTCGGCACCGACCGGGCGGTGCGGGTGTGGGTCTCCGCCGCGTACGCCCTGCTGCCGATCGCGACCGGCTCCATCGCCGCGGGACGCCTCGGCAGCACGGTCGCGTTCGTGATGCTCCCGCTGATCGCCTACTTCGGCGCACGGGTGCTGAGACCCGCCGCCAAGGGTGCCCTGCGACCGGCGTGGGCGTGCGCGCTCCTCCTCTCGATCGGCGTCGCGTTCGCGCCGGTGCTGTGGCCGATGGCGTTCGTGCTCGCGGTGATCGCCGGCGCGGTGCTGTGGCGCCGGCGCGCCGTCATCTCCGGACTCGTCATCACGGTGCTGTTGCCGGTCGCGCTGCTCTACCCGTGGTCGTTCCGCGTGATCACCAGGCCGCAGCTGCTGCTCCTCGACACCGGCTACCACCCGGCGTACCTCGCGGCGGCCGACCTGCCGCCGCTCGCGATCCTGCTGCTGCACCCCGGCGGGCCCGGGCAGTACCCCGTCTGGATGAGCATCGGGCTCGTCCTCGCCGCCCTCGCGGCACTGCTGCGCCGCCGCGCCAACCGTCCGGTGGTGGCGGGCTGGATCGTCGCGTTCGTCGGCCTGGCCTTCGGTGTCGTGCTGAGCCGGGTCACCCTCACCGAGCCCGACGCCACGATCGGGGCGGTCGTGTGGCCCGGCATCGCGGTGGCGGTGGTGGGTCTCGGCTTCCTCGTCGCGATCGGTTCCGCGGCGCAGGACGCGCCAGAGCGGCTCTTCCGCTTCGGGTTCGGCTGGCGTCAGCTCGCGCTCGTCGCCCTCGTGGTCGTCGTCGGCGTCACGCCGCTCTTCGCCGGTGCCTGGTGGGTGGTCAACGGCGCGGGCGACCCGCTGCACGTCGCGCGCGGCGAGGTCGTCCCCGCGTACCTCACGGCGCAGAGCGACGTGCCCAGCCGCCCGCGCACCCTCATCGTCAGGAAGCTGCAGGGCCGCGTCGAGTACACCGTCGTCCGGGGCCGGGCGCCCGCGCTCGGCGACGAGTTGTTGCAACCGCCCAAGGCGACGCGAGAGCGGCTCGACGCCCTGGTCGCCGACCTCGTGTCCGGACGGTCGGCCGACGTCACGTCGCGGCTGGCGCCGTACGGCATCCGCTACGTCCTCGTCGCAGGTCCCGTCGACTCCCGGCTCGCGCAGCGGCTCGACGGCGAGGCCGGGCTCGTCCGGCAGTCGGCGACGCGCGACTTCGCGCTGTGGCAGGCGGCCGAGGAGCCCACCAGGCTCCGCATGGTCGGTCCCGACGGCACCACCTCGCCGTTGCCGGCCTCCGGCGATGTGGAGTCCACCGTCCGCATACCGCCGGGCGCCGACGACCGGATGCTCGTCCTCACCGACGCCGCCTCGCCGGGATGGCGCGCGAGGATCGGCGACACCGAGCTCGAGGCGCGCAAGGTCGACGGCTGGGCGCAGGCGTTCGTCCTCCCGTCGTCGGGCGGCCGGCTGTCCCTGTCGTTCGCCGAGACCACCAGGCACGGACAGCTGATCTTCCAGGGCGCCGTGCTGCTCGTCGTCCTCGTCCTCGCCCTGCCGGGCGCCCGGCGCGAGGAGTTCGACCCGGAGCCCGACCGTGCGGCGCGCGAGGCCGCACCAGGGCCGCGTGCCCGGCTGCCGCGATCCGCGCTCGACGGTGGCCCCGACACCGGTCCGCAGGACACCCACGGCCCGCCACCGCACAGCGAGCCCGAGTATGCGCCCCAGCCCGACTACGGCCAGCCCGACTACGGCCAGCCCGACTACGGCCAGCCCGACCAAGGGCAACCCCCGTACGGCCAGCCCGGGTACGGCCCGCCGCAGGCACCCGATCCCGCCTACGGGCCGGCACCGCAGGAGGACGCGCCCCGCTATGTGCCCGGCCAGTGGGAGAGGCGGTAGCCGGTGAGCCCCCACGGGAAGCAGCGTGGCAGGCGCCGCGGCGGCAGGCGCCGCGCGGGCGCGTCGCCGACCCAGGCCGACGCGCCACCGACCGCTCCGCCGCCCGGGTACCAGCAGGCACCCCCGTACCAGCAGGGCCCGCCGCAACAGCAGGGCCCGCCGGCTCGTGGCGCCCGTACCGCCGCGGCCCAGGGCCGGCGCCCCAGGCGCAGGCGCCGCAGCCTGGTCGATCTCATCCCGCTGCCACTCGTCGCCGTGCTCGTCCTGCTCGCCGCGCTCGTCGGCGTCGGTGAGCTCACGCTGCCCGAGCGGCGCACCCAGATCGCCGGGCTCGAGGCGGCGAAGGCGGCCGTCACGTCCGCGCGCGTCGTGTGCCCGTTCGCGCCGGCGCAGCAGATCGCCGTCGCCGCGCCGGGCAAGGGCAAGGGAGAGGTGACGGTCCAGCCGCTGGGGTCGTCCACCGGCTCGCCGCTCGGTGCGCTGCGCACGGCGCCCGGCCGCGCGGTCGCCGACACGGTGGACGAGAACGAGGCGGTCGTCGCGAGCGCCGAGGGGGCGACCGCGCCGGGGTTCGAGGTCGAGCAGTACAGCCGCTCGGACTCCGGCGTCAACCGCGGCATCAGGGACGTGCGGTGCACGACGCCGAGCACCGACTGGTGGTTCGCGGGTGCGGCGACCACCGCGGGCAACACGACCGACCTGTACCTGAGCAACCTCGACCGCAGTGCCTCGACGGTCGACATCGTCGCGTACGGCGAGGACGGCGTCATCGATCCCGAGGCGGGGCGCGGCATCACCATCGACCCGGGCAAGCGCCGCGTCGTCAAGCTGTCGGAGATCGCTCCCGAGCTCGCGACCAGCGCGGTCCGGGTGTTCGCCAGGTCGGGGCGGGTCGCCGCCGCGATGCACACCGGGGTCAGGGACGGCGACACGTCGTACGGCGGCGCGTGGGTGCCGCCGTCGACGCCGAAGGCGGGCAACATCGTCGTCCCCGCGGTGCCGTCGGGGTCGGGTGACCGCAAGCTCGTGCTGTTCGCCCCCGGCGAGCAGGACACCACCGTCGGGGTGCGGCTCTCCACACCCACGGGCTCCTTCGCCCCGGAGGGCAAGGACAAGGTCAACATCCCGGCGCAGCAGGCCATCGAGGTCGATCTCGGCGACGTCATGACCAAGTCCGCGACCGCCCTCCAGGTCAGCTCCGACGTTCCGCTGGTCGCCTCCGTCGTGGCCGTCGAGGGCGGCTCGGGCGAGGACGGCGGCGTCGCGTTCTCGGCGGGCACCCCCGCACTCAGCTCGCCGGCGACCGTCCCGCTGGTGCCGACCGGCAAGATCGAGGCGACCCTGCATCTCACCGCGGCCGTCGAGGACGCCCAGGTCGACGTGCGCACGATGTCGCCGCGGCCCTCCGCGCCGAGGACGGTGCGCATCCCGGCCGGCCGCACCGTGCAGGTGAAGCTGACGCCACCGCGCGGCGACTCCGCGTACGGCATCATCGTCACCCCGCGCGACGGGAGCGGACCCGTCTACGGGTCCCGCGTGCTGACAGCGTCGCCGAAGGACGGTCCGCTCATCGCCTCGCTCGGCCTGGTGCCCGGCGTGCACCAGGTGTCCCTGCCGCCGGTGGTGCCGGAGATCGGTGCGGGCGTACCGCGCTGAGCCAGCGATCCGATCCGAAATCCGTTCGACTTCGTGCGAACCAGCAGTGCGCTCGTCACGTCTGACCCCGCGTACCAGGTTCGACTGAGGTTTCGACGGAGGCAACGGCCATGGATACCAGGATGCGCATCGCCAAGGTCGGCGCGGGTGTCTGGCTCTTCGCCGCGTTCGTGGCGATCATCGCCTACCTCGGCATTGTCGGCTGACGATCACCGAGCACCCGACCAGCTGATCCGCAGGGCCCTCACCACGTGCCGCGTGGTGGGGGCCCTGCCGCATGTTAGGACGCGTTCGGCGCCGGCGTGTGCCGAAGCGCCTGTGCGCGAAGCCGGCGCGGCAGCCGGTCGACGAAGATCGTGCCGTTCAGGTGGTCGGTCTCGTGCTGGAGGCAGCGTGCGAAGTACTCGGGGTCGTGCTCGTCCCCGGTCGGGCGCACGGTGATCGGCTCGCCGTCGGCGCCGAACCCGGTGACCTCGACCGACGCGGCGCGCGCGAGCGGGAAGTTCGCGCCGGGCAGCGACAGGCACCCCTCGACCTCGGTGACCTCGGTGTCGTCGAGGACGGTGAGCTCGGGGTTGGCGACGCAGCCCTGCGTGCCGTCCTGCATGTCGTAGACGAACAGCCGCAGCGGCACGCCGATCTGTGGGGCCGCGAGACCGAAGCCGGGCGCCTTGCGCATCGTCTGCATCATGTCCTTGACCAGCTTGCGAAGCGCCCTGTCGAAGTCGACGACGGGCTCCGTGATGTCGCGCAGCACGGGGTCGCCGAGCAGACGGATCGGCCGGATGGTCACGACGCTCCTCCCGAGGGTGACGAGGCTGTTGCGAGAACCTCGCAACAGCGTAGTGCTCCTAGGGCTCGTCGTAGCGGGGGTCGATCTCCTCGGGTGCCCGGCCCAGGACGAGCGCGATCTCCTCGACCACGATGTTGTGGACGAGCAGCGCGAGGTCGTCGGACGAGCTGCGGGCCTCGATCGGCCTGCGGTAGAGGACGATGCGGGTGCGCCGCAGCCGGCCGCCGGAGAACATCCTGGCCAGCGGGATGGGGTCGTCGTCCCAGTCGGACGCGTCGCCGCCGGACGGCGGTACCTCCTCCACCGCGAAGTCGAGCTGCGCGATCTCCTGCGGCCACAGCCGCTCGAGCCGCTCGACCGCATCGAGCACGTGCTCGTCGAACCGCTCCGCCCTGCTGCGGCGGAGCGGGACGCCGGCCGGCACG
Source organism: Streptosporangiales bacterium (assembly GCA_009379955.1). Lineage (NCBI taxonomy): Bacteria > Bacillati > Actinomycetota > Actinomycetes > Streptosporangiales > Streptosporangiales bacterium. Next base: position 35,550 of record WHST01000002.1, read on the forward strand.
AGCGGGCCACGCATGCCCCGGCCATGCCGGTCACGGCGGCGTAGTCGGCGGACGCGACGTCCCTGCGAGGCCACGCGCCGAGCGTACGCCAGGGTGCCGGGCTCAACGTCCGCGTGGCGACCCCGGAGCACGGTGGGTTTCGGGATAGCGTTCGGGCGTGAGCTCTGTACGTCGTCAGTGCTCGCGCAATGCCTGCCAGGGGCCGGCGATTGCCACGCTGACCTATGTCTACGCGGACCAGACCGCGGTCGTCGGTCCGCTGGCGACCTATGCCGAGCCGCATTGCTACGACCTCTGCACCGCGCATGCCGACCGGCTCACCGCGCCCAAGGGCTGGGAACTCGTCAGGCTCGCGCAGGACCCCGCCTCGCTGCAGCCGAGCGGCGACGACCTCGTCGCACTCGCCGAGGCGGTGCGCGAGGCCGCGCGGCCGCCCGCGCCAGGCACCGAGCCCGTCGGCCAGGGGGTCGAGGTGGGCCGCAAGGGTCACCTACGGGTCCTGCGCTCCGCGCCGCCCGTCACGCGGTAGTCGGTACTAGGGTCGCCACGTGAGGCTGACCGACGTGTTCAAGGCGTACGACATCCGCGGGGTCGTGCCCGACCAGCTCGACGCCGACGCGATGCGGCGGATCGGGGCGGCGTTCGCGCAGGTGGTGGGCGGCCCGGCGTTCGTCGTGGGTCACGACATGCGCCCGTCCTCTCCCGAGCTGTCCGCCGCGTTCGCCGACGGCGTCACGTCGACCGGTGCCGACGTCGTCGCCATCGGCCTCGCCTCCACCGACATGCTGTACTTCGCCAGCGGTCACCTCGACCTGCCGGGCGCGATGTTCACCGCGAGCCACAACCCCGCCCAGTACAACGGCATCAAGCTGTGCCGGGCCGCGGCGCGGCCGATCAGCCAGGCGAGCGGGCTGACCGAGATCCGTGAGCTGGCCGGGCGGGGCATGCCCGAACCCGCCGCGACGCCCGGCTCCGTGCGTACCGATGACCTGCTCGCCGCGTACGCCGCGTACCTCGCCGACCTCGTCGACATCTCCGGTATCCGCCCGCTGCGGGTGGCCGTCGATGCGGCCAACGGCATGGCCGGATACACCGCGCCGGCAGTCTTCGGCGGCACGCCCGTCGAGACGGTGCCGCTGTACTTCGAGCTTGACGGCACCTTCCCCAACCACGAGGCCAACCCGCTCGAGCCCGCCAACCTCCGCGACCTGCAGGCGCTGGTCAGGGACAGCGGCGCCGACTGCGGGCTTGCGTTCGACGGTGACGCCGACCGGTGCTTCGTCGTCGACGAACGCGGCGAGCCGGTGTCGCCGTCGGCACTGACCGCCCTGATCGCCACCCGCGAGCTCGCCCGCGAGCCCGGCTCGACGGTCATCCACAACCTGATCACGAGCCGCGCGGTGCCGGAGATCGTCCGTGAGCACGGCGGGGTGCCGCTGCGTACGCGGGTCGGGCACTCGTTCATCAAGGCCGAGATGGCGTCGACCGGCGCGATCTTCGGCGGCGAGCACTCCGCGCACTTCTACTTCCGCGACTTCTGGTTCGCCGACTCCGGCATGCTCGCCGCGCTGCACCTGCTCGCCGCGCTCGGCCGGTACGACGGCACGCTGTCCGGGCTGATGGCGGAGTTCGACAGGTACGCGAGCTCGGGCGAGGTCAACAGCACCGTCACCGACCAGGAGGCCACGCTCGCCGCTGTCGAGCGGGCGTTCGGCACCCGCGACGGCGCTACCCTGGACCGCCTCGACGGCCTCACCGTCGAAGGCCCCGACTGGTGGTTCAACGTCCGCCCGTCCAACACCGAGCCGCTGCTCCGCCTCAACGTCGAGGCCCCCGACGAGGAGCGCATGTCGAAGCTCCGCGACGAGGTCCTCACGGTGATCCGCACCGCCTGACCGCACGGCCAAGGCATACTGTCCGACCTCGGCAGGTCCGAGGGGTCCATCCCTGTTCCTGCCGAGGCCGGGGCGTGACGGCCGATCCGTTCCTGAGGGACAGGGGCCGACCGCCACGCCCACCTACGGTGAGCCGGCCGGACTGTCGGGGCGCCGCCTCGGCCGGCTCACCAGCTCAGATGTTGTTCCAGACGGGGACGCGGTACTTCTCGGCGAGGCACATCGGGCAGGGCAGCCGGTTGTCGTGCGGCTCGCACCGCTCGTCCGTGTCGCCTTCGGTCGGCGTCGTCGGGTCCTCGCTCACTTCGGTACCCCCAGTCAGTCCCAGACGAGATCTCGCATGACGGCCACTCTCGGGCCCGTCGCCGCGTAGGGGTAGCGGTGCATAACGAAGCGTTATACGGTCCGGGGATGGCAGTCCGCGGGCTCGGCGACGCGTTCCGCGTGGTGATGCAGCGCCACGGCTGGACCGGAGCGCACCTTGCCCGGCAGCTCCGAACGTCGCAGCCATGGGTGAGTATGGTCCTCAGCGGCCGCCGCGACCCAGGGATGCGCCGCTCGACCGAGCTCCTCGAGCGGCTCGGGTGGGAGCTGGAGCTCGTCCCCTCCGGGGAGGTGGACCCGGTGAAGCGCAGGGAGTTCTTCGCCGTGGCGGCAGCCGTCGCGTTCGTGCCGGCGCCGACGGCGAGCCCCTACAGCGACGCCGCGTACGTGACGAAGCTCGCCGACCGGCTCATGCACCATGAGGCGCAGCTCGGCGGTGCGCCGCTCGCGCGCGAGGCGGTACGTCATGCCGCCCGGGTCGCGCCCGGGCTCCGCAGTCGCGACAGCGCGCTGCACGCCGCGGCGTCCGGGCTGTGCCGGCAGGCCGCGCTGATCGTGCACGACGTCCGCGACCTGGCGCAGGCCGAGCGCCTCGCCGCGCTGTCGCTGCGGTTCGCGCGCCGCACCGACGACCCGGCCGCGCAGGTCCACGCGTACGACGCGCTCAGCCTCACCGCCGCGTACTCCCCGGATGGCCGCGGCGTCGAGTACGCTCGCCGCGGGCTGGCCGTCCGCGGCGCCGGGGACGCCGACCGCGCCGCACTGTCCGCGCGTCTCGGTCGCACCCTCGCGCTCATGCCCGACCAGGCGACCGGCGCGCGCCGGTACCTCGAGCAGGCGCTCACGCTCGCCGGCGACAGCGGCGCGGTCACTGCGGAGATCTACGGCAACACCGGCATCGGGTTCACCGATCTCGGCCTACCCGGGGCGGCCGAGGCGCACCTCGCGTCCGCGGTCGAACTCACCGCCAGTGCGCCGTTCGTACAGTCGCTGTACCTCGCCCGGCAGGTGAAGATGGCGATCCGCGCACGGAACCCCGACGCCGCTATGCCGGTGATGCTGGCGCTCGCCGGCGTGGTCCCGGTGGTCGACTCGCCGCGGCTGACGATTCACCTGCGGCACATCCTCGACGGCACGCGGCGGTGGGCCGCGATGCCTGGGGTCAGGCACGCCCGCGACGCGATCAGGGAGGCAGCCCGTGGTCGGTGAGGTACCGACGTTCGAGGAGGTCGCCTCGTCGGGCGGGCACAAGGACGCCACGATGCACGTCGGCGGTCACGGTGAGCCGTGGCCGGACGTGAAGGTCCTCGTGATCACCAAGGGCGACCAGACCTACGTGTGCGTACGCCGCGATGGCGATGAGACCGTGACCCCTGTCGCGAGCGTCCGCACCGGACTGGAGCTGTTCGTCGAGCAGCTCCAGCAAGCGATGAAGGACCTGCCGTAGGCCGCACCTGGCATGGGCAGGACACCTCCACCGTGGGACCTGGGCGCAGCGTCAGGCGGCTCGTTCGGCCGCAGCTTCACCTGCTCCGGTCAACGCTGTCTGGGCCTGGTTGAGGAGTCGGTTGACAGCTGTCCGTACGGCCTCACAGTTCTGTTCGATCTTGTCGGCGTTCTGCCGGATCGTCCCCGCGGTCTTCTTGATGCCGTCGATCTGCGGCAACAGCGCGATCGCTTCCCCGATCTTCTCCTGGGCGGTCAGGATCTCGCCGGCGTCGCTTCGGGAGGCGGCGGCGATCGCGCTGGTACGCAGGAGCTGGACGACGGTCCTGAGCAGGTCGGGATCGTCGACGAGGGGGTCGAAGGCCAGCACTATGCGCCTCGATCCCAGACACTGGATGCTGGTTCCTCGCAGCTGCTCTACCGTGCGAACCAATCCAAGGGAGGCAACGGCCTCACGGTTGCGCTCGGCTTCCTCCAGGTAGCCGTTCCAGTTCTGCCGCCTTGAGTCGCTCATCTCGACGGCCACCCGGACGGACCCACTGTCGACCACCAGCACGCCGTCGCCCTTCTTGCTGCGGGGCACAGCGCCAGGCGTCGTCGATGTGTCGACGTACTCGTCTCCGAGACCACGGGCGACCTCGTCAAGCAGCTTGTGGACGCCCTCGGCGTATGCCTCGCCCTTGAGCGGTGTCGCCTGCGCTGTCGCGGCGGCGGCCTCGGCAGCCGAGGCCTGGACCCTGACGGCCGTCGCGAGCTGGTCGATCTTCTCCCCCAGCGCGTGGTGGCTCTTATCCAGCGTCGTCGCGAGCTTCTCGTGCTGGGTGCGCAGCTCGCGCGCGTGCTTGGCCATCGGCGATGTCGGGTCGTCGGGGTCGAACTGCCTGGCGGCACGGGCGAACAACTCGCTGGTCTGCCGGGCGACACGCTCGTCGAGCTCGTGTCCGAAACGCTTGAGGAGCGGTTGGAGACGGGACAGCAACTCCGGGTCGTCGCCACCGACCAGGCGCTGCACCTCCTCCTGTAGGGCCTTGTGGGCGCTGGCGACGTTGTCCGCGAAGCTCTGCTGGACGGTACGGCTTGCCTCGGTGAGCGCGTGCCTGGCGGCGGTCGAGGCCTGCTCTACGGTCTTGGCAGCCCCGCTGGCCGCTTCCGCGGTCGAAGCGTTCGTCCTGACGCACGACTCCGTCGTGCGTGCCTCGACGTCGGCGACCAGACGCTGTAGATCGAGGGTGTCCTGTACGCCGCCGACCGACGTGATCGCGTGCGCACCGACGACGACCGCCTGGGTGACGAAGGCACTTAGGTCGGCGCTGGCGAGCTTGTCCGAGCCGGCCTCGGCGCCGCGCTGCCCGGTGCTCCAGCGTCGGGCCTCGGCGACGACCGCATGGTCGGAGATGGTGAGGCGTTCCACCCGGACCGCCGGTCCGTCCGACACGTAGTACGCGCCCGATCGGGCTTCCTGAGGCCTGTTCATCGCACTTCTCCTTCTGGCGCCCGCCTGCTTGGACGGGGAAATGAGTGGTGTCACGAAGTGTGAGCACGGCGAGAGGGTTGTAGTGTGTGGCGCGTGATAAGGGGGCTTATCGAGAGATTAGGAGAAGAATCGACGTGTCTGGGTCTAGGCTGTACTCCTCACGTCGATCTGGGCACAGCAGAACGGAGGAGATGCGATCATGCTGGTCAGCGACCCGGCGACCCTACGGATCGCCCTCTCCGACGTCGCCCTATTGGCACAGGTCCGACGCCCCGTGGTATCCACCTGGCGTACCCGCAGAGCCGGATCCGATGATCCGTTCCCAGTGCCCGTCGTCACCCAGGGTGGCCAGGACTGGTTCGATGTCGAGGAGGTCGTGGCCTGGCTGGAGCGGACGGGGCTGGGTAACAACGACAGCGTCCGCGACGACGCCATGGCGTACGTGAGCCTCGGCGGCTCGTCGCGAGGAAGCGATGCCCAGTCGTTCGCCGGCCTGACCGCCCTGCTCTGCGTCAAGGTGATCACGGGCGAGGCGCTCACGCACCTCAGCGCGGAGGCGCTGCTCGATCTGGCGGACGACCTCGATCCCGACGACACCTACCTGTACACAGAGCTCGAGGCGTTGGACCACCGGCTCGAACCGCTGGCGCGTTACGCTGACCTGTACACCAGTGCCGCGTACAACCCGGTGGATGCATTCGAGAAGCTGGTCACCGAGCACTTCAGGCGGCACGTCCGCGGCCAGGCCGTCGTTGACCTGGCATGGCCAGCACGTGCACTTGCGGCAGCCACGGCCGTAGCGCTCGCTGCCGACGCCGGGCAGCCCACCTCTGTGTTCGTCGACCCGACACCCGGCGGCAGCGATCTGCTCGTCAGTGTTGCGCGCGCACTCGGAGAGGACGCCACTCTCACCACGATGACCGCTGGTCAGACCGATCCCGCCTCCCGTCTCGCGTGCCGACGGCTGTGTGTGCACGACATCGTCAGGGCACCGCTCGAGATCGCGGAGGACGGTTCCTTCGAGGTCCAGGGGCCGGCGGTGTTCGTCGCGCAGTACCCACCGCCCGCGGAGCCCGAGATGCCTCCCGGCCGGACACTCGACGCGATCGATCAGATCGTTCTCCAGATGGACGACACGCAGCGCGCCGTCGTCCTCGCCCCCGCTCCCGTCCTCAGCGACCGGCCCACGGGACGGGAGCTGGACGAGCTCCGAGCCGGGATCCTCAGGTCGGGTCGGGTGCGGGCGGTGGTCCGCCTGCCGCGAGGTCTCGTCCCATCCAAGTCGCGCCAGTCGCTGGCCCTGTGGGTACTAGGGCGTGCACTCGACGAGGTGGCCATCGCCGACCGGTGGACGATGGTCGGTGACCTGGTCGACGTCGACCTGACGGCCGAGGGTGTCACCGACGACCTCGTCACCGACCTCGCGGCCGCGACGCACGGATGGCCCGCTGTCCGTGCCCACGCGTTCCGCTTCCTGCGCCGGGTGTCGACCTCGACGTTGCTCGCCGGCGGCGGTGAGCTGGTGGCTCAGGCGCGTGTTCCGCGCAAAGGTGACCCCGCCCCCTCGACCGATCTGGTGGTGCGTGCGATCTCGATCCGTGATCGACTTGCCGCTGGAGCGTATGACTCCGCCGCGCCCACAATCGCGATCGCGGCCCGCGACCAGCGTGGTCAGCGCCCACCGCCGGGCATGACCGTGCTCGGGCAAGCGATCGCGGACGGGCGTATCCACTTGATCGGCGGCAACCGTGTCGACCCGACAGATCTGCGTGCCCGTGCAGGTCATCGCGTGCTCGGCCCGGCAGAGCTCACCATGGGCGCGCCGGCCCGTTTCATTGACCGCATGGTCTTCGCTTCGAAGTATCCGGCAGGCCGGCTCAGCGAGTCGGGGGACGTGGTCTTCTGTACGTCGCCGCGGCCAGCAGCCCTGGTGGACCATGCGGGAGCCTCGGTCGTCGTCTCGCCGGCACGCATCCTGCGTATCCGCAACGATGACCCCGGCGGGCACGTGGCCAACGTGTTGTCCGCCGACATCAACGCGCTCCCTGTCGGCGCCAAGACCTGGAAGACCTGGCAGGTCCGGCGGGTGCCGGACGAGCAGATCATGCCGCTCGTCGACGCGCTCGACGACGTGCAGCGACACCGAGCCGCCCTGGCGGACCGGATGAGCCAGTTGGACGAACTCGCCGACTTGATCACCCAGGGCGCCACGACCGGGTCCCTCGACCTGCGACCGCCCGCCACGTCCAGGAAGGGACAGTGACCGTGCCACCACGGAAGAAGCCCGATGCCACCGCGCCGTCGACCATGAAGGAGCTCAAGGACACGTTGTGGAAGGCCGCAGACAAGCTCCGCGGGTCGATGGACGCGTCGCAGTACAAGGACGTCGTCCTCGGCCTGGTCTTCCTCAAGTACGTGTCCGACGCGTTCGAGGAGCGACGCAACCAGATCAGGACCGAGCTGGAGGCCGACGGGCTGGACGAGGACCAGGTCGCGCGGTTCCTCGACGACGTCGACGAGTACACGGGCAAGCGCGTCTTCTGGGTCGCGCCGCAGGCTCGCTGGACCTACCTGGCCGAGCACGCGAAGGGCACGCGGGCCGCCATGGGGGAGCCGGCGCGGTCGATCGGCGAGTTGGTCGACAATGCGATCGACGCCCTGATGACCGACAACCCGAGCCTCGCGGCGACGCTGCCGCGCACCTACAACCGCGACAACGTCGACCAGCGCCGCCTCGGTGAGCTGATCGACCTGCTCAACAGCGCGCGGTTCACTGGCCACGGTGTCAGCAAGGCGCGCGACCTACTGGGCGAGGTCTACGAGTACTTCCTGGATAAGTTCGCCAAGGCCGAGGGCAAGCGGGGCGGCGAGTTCTACACCCCGCCAGGCGTCGTCCGCGTGCTCGTCGAGGTTCTCGAGCCGACGAGCGGCCGCCTGTACGACCCGTGCTGTGGCTCGGGCGGCATGTTCGTCCAGACGGAGAAGTTCCTCGAGGCACACCACCGCGAGGGCTCGGACATCGCGATCTACGGCCAGGAGCTGAACGAGCGCACCTGGCGGATGGCGAAGATGAACCTTGCGATCCACGGCCTGCGCGGCGACCTGGCGAGCCGCTGGGGCGACACCTTCGCCCGCGACCAGCATCCGGAGATCCAGGCCGACTACGTGCTGGCCAACCCGCCGTTCAACATCAAGGACTGGGCTCGCAGCGAGAGCGACCCGCGGTGGAAGTACGGTGTGCCGCCCGCCGGCAACGCCAACTACGCCTGGATTCAGCACATCGTCTCCAAGCTGAAGCCCGGCGGCAGCGCTGGAATCGTGATGGCCAACGGCTCGATGTCGTCGAACTCCGGTGGCGAGGGCCAGATCCGCGCCCAGCTCGTCGAGGCGGACCTTGTCGCCTGCATGGTCGCACTGCCGACGCAGCTCTTCCGCAGCACCGGCATTCCCGTCTGCCTATGGTTCTTGGCCAAGGACAAGACCGTGGATCCCGGCGGTGCCATGGATCGTGCGGGTCAGGTCCTCTTCATCGACGCCCGCAACCTCGGCCACATGGTCGACCGCGCCGAACGCGCATTCGACGACGACGACATCAGCCGCATTGCGAACGCCTACCACGCCTGGCGCGGCACGCCGTCCGCAGTTGATGCTGGCCTGGAGTACGCGGACGAGCCGGGCTTTTGCAGGTCCGCCACCCTGGCTGAGATCAAGGCCGCCGACTACGCCCTCACTCCCGGCCGCTACGTCGGCTCTCCCGAGGTCGAAGACGACGGCGAACCGAACGAGGCCAAGATCGACCGGTTGACCAAGCAGCTTTTCGAACAGTTCGAGGAGTCCGCCCGTATCGAGAAGGTCGTTCGCGAACAGCTATGGAGGATCTCGTGACCGTACGGCCCACACTAAATTATGTCCGCCTAGCGGAGCTAGCAATTGATGGGCAGATCCCTTACGGCATCGTTCAGCCTGGAACACATGTCGACGACGGAGTGCCGATCGTCCGAGTTGGAGATATTCGAAATGGAACGATCAATACGGCCAACCCATTGCGAGTCGATCGTCGAATCGCTGCCACTTACAGTCGCACGATCTTAAGGGGAGGGGAGCTGTTGATTTCTCTTGTCGGAACAGTCGGTGAATGTGCAGTTGTTCCTGAAGAGTTGGTGGGATGGAACGTTGCGCGAGCTGTTGCAGTTGTCCGGCCCGAGGGTATTTCGTCGCACTGGATGCGATTCTGTCTTGCCTTACCTGAGGTCCGACATAGGCTACAAAGCGTTCTAAACACCACGGTTCAGGCTACGCTGAATCTTAGTGATCTCAAGGCACTAGAAATACCAGTTGGAGATGCGGCAACGATGAAAGCGCTCGTCCGAGTTATGGGGGCGCTCGACGACAAGATCGCCGCCAACGCCAAGCTTGCTCGCACCGCCGATGAACTGGCTGGCGCGATCTTCTTGTCGATGCTGGGCGAGACTGAGTCACTACCTCTAACGGATGTTGCACAGTTCGTGAACGGCAGAGCGTTCACCAAGGGGGCATGCGGGACTGGACGCGTCGTGATCCGCATCGCGGAGCTAAATTCGGGTATCGGCGGCTCGACGGTGTACAGCGATATCGAGCCTGAAGAGAAGTATTTTGCGCGGCCCGGTGATCTGTTGTTCGCTTGGTCAGGATCGTTGACTCTTCGCCGGTGGTTCCGTCCGGAAGGGATTGTGAACCAACACATATTCAAGGTGATGCCATTTGACGCGTACCCGCTCTGGCTGGTGCACGGTCTGCTCGCCCGCAAGCTCGATGCCTTTAAGGCGATAGCAGCGGACAAAGCGACGACGATGGGGCACATCCAGCGTCGGCATCTCGACGAAGCGGTCGACGTTCCTGTTCGATCCGCCGTCGAAGGTTACGACCCGATCATGTCCGCGCTGTGGCAGAGAGCGCTCGGTGCCGAACAGGAGAACCTGACTCTTGGGGCGACTCGGGATGCCTTGCTGCCGCATCTGATGTCGGGGCGGTTGCGGGTCAGGGATGCCGAGAAGGCGGTCGAGGAGGTGCTGTAGATGACCGGGACATCGGGGATCTCCGAGAGTGATTGGGAGTCCTACGCCGTCGAGACACTCGGGGAGCTCGGCTGGCCGCAACTCGACGGAGCCAAGATCGCACCGGGGGCGGGGCATCGCGAGTCGTGGGACGAGCTGGTAATCCCGTCTCGGCTGCTGGAGGCGTTGCGCAAGTTCAATGCAACCGTGCCGGTCGAGTACCTTCGGCAGGCGCTCGCGGAGATCCTGTCGCCGAAGTCGCAGGACGCGATCACCGAGAACCATCGCCTCCACACGTACCTGACGGGTGGGTTCCGCGGGATCAGTTACGTCGACGCCGACGGCCTGGAGGTCACGCCGACGATTCGGCTGCTCAGTATGGATCCGGACGAGAACGACTGGCTGGCTGTCAACCAAATGACGGTCGTGCGCGGTGACTACCGGCGGCGGTTCGATATCGTGCTGTACTGCAACGGCATGCCGGTCAGCATCATCGAGCTGAAGAAGGCCGGCAGCCGCAGCGCCGACGTCGGCTCCGCACATGCACAGCTGCGGACCTACCTGCGTGAGTTCCCGATGGCCTTCCGGTTCGCGGTCTGCGTGCTGGCGTCGGATGGTGTCACCGCAAAATACGGTACGCCGTTCACCGAACTGCACCACTTCTCGCCATGGAACGTCGACGACAGCGGCGCGCCAGTCGCGCTCGGCGAGACCGTCGACGACATCGAGTCCGCAACAGGTCAGGATCTGGCGCTCTACGGGCTTTACAACCAGGACCGCTTCCTGCAACTCCTCCACTCGTACACCGCGTTCGACGAGGGCGCCGCGGGGCTGCACAAGCGGATCGCCAAGCCGCACCAGTACTTCGCGGTGGCCAAAGCCATCGGCAGTACCGTGCAGGCGGTCGAGAGCAACGGCAAGGCCGGCGTCGTCTGGCACACCCAGGGCTCCGGCAAGTCGATGGAGATGGAGCTCTACGCCAACCTCGTCATCCGGCATCCGAAGCTGCTCAACCCCACGATCGTCGTCATCACCGACCGCAAGGAACTCGACGGCCAGCTCTACCAGACCCTGGCGCGGAGCACCCTCCTTCCGGAGAAGCCGACACTGATCAAGCGTCGTTCCGACCTCAGGGACGAGCTGAGCAACCGGACCACCGGTGGTATCTACTTCACTACGCTGCAGAAGTTCAGCCGGAGCGAGGACGAGCGGCATGCCGGCACGGATCACCCACTGTTGTCCGACCGCCGCAACATCATCGTCATCGTCGACGAGGCGCACCGCAGTCACTACGACGACCTCGACGGCTACGCCCGCCACCTGCGGGACGCCCTGCCCCACGCCACTCTCATCGCCTTCACCGGTACGCCGATCTCGTTCGCGGACCGCAACACCCGCGCCGTGTTCGGCGACTACATCGACGTCTACGACCTCACCCGCGCCGTCGAGGACGGGGCGACCGTCCCGGTGTACTTCGAGCCGCGCCTGATCAAGGTCGGACTTGCCGAGGACGTCACCGAGGAGGTTCTCGATGCCGCCGCCGACGAGGCCACCGCTGGTCTCGACGACACCGAGCGGACACAGATCGAACAGAGCGTCGCGGTCATCAACGCGGTCTACGGCGCTCCCGAGCGCATCGCGGCGCTAGCGGAGAACATCGTCGACCACTGGGAGAACCGACGCGACCGAATGCACAAGTTCGTCGAGGCGCCAGGCAAGGCGCTGATCGTCGGCGCGACCCGGAAGATCTGCGCAGACCTGTACGCCGCGATCGTCGCCCTACGACCCCAGTGGCACGCCGACCAGCTGGACAAGGGCCTGATCAAAGTCGTCTATTCCGGTTCCGCCTCCGACCAGCCGCCGATCTCCGACCATGTGCGGCGCGAATCCGCCAACGCCACGATCAAAGAGCGACTCAAGGACGACGATGACGAGCTCCAGCTCGTCATCGTCAAGGACATGATGCTCACCGGGTATGACTCGCCGCCGCTGCACACGCTCTACCTCGACCGCCCGCTCAAGGGCGCCCTGCTCATGCAGACCCTCGCGCGAGTCAACCGCACGTTCCGCGGCAAGGAGGACGGGCTGCTCGTCGCGTACGCCCCGCTCGCCGACAACCTGCAGAAGGCGCTCGCTGAATACACCAGCACCGACCAGGAGAACAAGCCACTCGGACGCAATGTAGAAGAAGCCAGCGCCCTCACCGTCGAGCTGCTCACCAAGATCCGCAGCATGCTCGCGGAGCACGACTGGCGGGCCGATCTCGCGAAGGGCGGTAAGCGCCCGTACCAGCGTGCGGTACACGCGACTGTCAACTACATCCGAAACCCGGCTACTCCCGGCAACCAGGTGGCAGAAAGCGAGAGCACACTCGCCGCCGGGTATCGACGGCTGTCCGGCCAGCTCTCCCGGGCGTGGGCTCTCTGCTCAGGCTCCCAAGACATGCATGGGCTACGTCCGGAGGCGGCGTTCTACGAAGAGGTCCGCGTCTGGATGGCCAAGTACGATGCCGAGGACCGGCACTCCCGTGGGGAACCGATCCCGGACGATATCCGCCGCCTGCTCGGCGGGCTCATCGCGGAGTCGACGGCGTCGGGGGATGTCCTCGACATCTACGACGCCGCGGGGATGCCCAAGCCGAGCCTGGACGACCTGAACCCCGCCTTCTTGGCCAAGGCACAACGGGCACGCAACCCTCACCTCGCCATCGAGGCGCTGCGCAAGCTCGTCATCGAGGAGTCCGACAAGGCCACCCGCACGAACGTCGTGCGACAGCGGGCGTTCTCCGAGCGCGTCACTGAGCTCATGAACAGGTACACCAACCAGCAGCTCACCTCCGCCGAGGTCATCGCCGAGCTCGTCGAGCTCGCCAAGGAGGTCGCCGCCGAGAAGGACCGAGGTACGCGCTTCACCCCGCCACTTGGCACCGACGAGCTGGCCTTCTACGACGCCGTCGCGCAGAACGAGTCGGCAGTAGAGATCCAGGGGGAGGGCGTGCTCGCCGAGATTGCCAGGGAACTAGTTGGCGTCATGCGCCGGGACGTGCGCACGGACTGGACCGTACGTGAGGACGTTCGGGCCAAGCTGCGCTCGTCGATCAAGCGGCTCCTCGTGAAGCACGGCTACCCGCCGGACAAGCAGCCGGCCGCGATCAAGCTGGTCATGGAGCAGATGGAGACCATGGCTCCGCGCTACGCGGAAGAGCGGCGTTGAGTTCGGGGAGATGAGGCACCATGAAGTTGTCGCGGGCGAGGGGTGGCTCGGGCAGCATGCTCGAGTAGGCGTTGGACCGACCAGCGAGGAGCGAGGAGCGGGACGTGACGATCCGGAAGGTGTGCTGTGACCGCACTCGATGACTTGCAGGCAGGGGCCCACACCGCCAGGGCCGGACTGGACGACTCGCTGGCAGCTGTGGCGGACCTGGACAAGAGCACTGAAGACGTAGCTGGTCAGTTCGCCGCGCTCGGGCAGGAGAGTAGCGCGCAGATCCTCACCCAGGGTGCGGCAGTGCGCCTGGCGACCGTGCAGGAGATGCTCGCGAACGCTCAGCGGGAGCTCGACACTTTTGTCGACGACTGTGAGCGGGCAAAGGGTGGCGGTGGTTGACTGCCGCGAAGTGCAGGACCGCCAGCAACTGGATACAGAACCTCGTCGAGAACTGGATACAGAACCTCGTCGAGCGCAGCGGGTCCCATGACGGGATGGGAAGCGGCACATGCATTCGGTCACCGACCGAACCTGGCGTTGCTGCACCTACCCGACAAGCGACTGGCCCACATCCTCGACGGTGACCAGTACGGCGGTGGTCACCGGCACGGTACCGGGATCCCTGGTAAGTCCGAGTTTCCAGCGACCTGGAGCGACCAGACTGCCGCCTCGTTCATCAGGGCCACGGCCCGTGCACCGCAAAGGGTCGTCTACACCGCGGCTCGAGGACGTCGCGTGGAGCAGTGGCGTTGCGAACGCGAGTGGGACGGCGTCGTCGTTGTGTCGATCGTGCATGGTGATGGACACGTGCACACTGCATGGCCGTTGCCGGGTGGGCGTGGGGTCGTGGACAACCCGAGAGGAATCGAAGGATGAGCGAGTACGCGACTAGCAGCCCGGAGTTCATCTCGGCCGTCGACGCGTTACCTGAGACGTTCGCGACACGCCTCGACGACGAGAGCCTCTATGTCGTGCGTACCGCGTTCCAGGCGGGTGAATGGGGCGAGGGACTGGAGGAGCTCGTCGTCCGCCTCGCGCACCGCGAGTCGGTGGTCACGAGTGCTGAACGGGATCAGCTCGCGGCCCTGTACGGGACAGCCGGTCTGAGCGCGGACCTACTCGATGAGCTGACGATCGAGGACGTTTCGCGGGGCTTCCCCCCGTGATTCCGGGGTTACCTCATGCTGCAGCTGGTGGGAACCCCCGAATCGCGAGGTGCAGAGCTGTACGGAGGTGATGAGCCCGGCCGCATCCCTGACTGGCCCCTGACCGGCCGCTCCTCGCCGGCTGACCGGACGGCCGGGGTCGATGCGCGCCTGTGACCGGGCGCTGGTTACCGTGTGCGAGGCGAGGGAAAGGACCACGACGGTGACGCTCGATCCGTGGCTGTTGGACGTGTTGGCATGCCCGGCCTGCAAGGCGCCGTTGCGTGCCCTCGACGAGACCGGGGAGCTCGCGTGTACGAGCGAGACCTGCGGCCTGGTCTACCCGGTGCGTGACGACGTGCCCGTGCTGCTGGTCGACGAGGCGCGCCGACCGTGACCGTGCAGATCGACGAGTCGGTGCTCGACGACCCCGAGCGGTTGGCCGATGCCGATCCTGGGGCGATGCTCCGCGTGGTCGCGGGATCGGGAGCGCAGGTGCGTGAGGCGTCCGCGCTGGCGATGGAGGCAGGCGTCGACCGGCTCGCGAACGAGGGACCGTCGCGCAGCTGCATCCTCACCGGCATCGGGAGCTCGTCCGCTCCCGTGGCGCTCGTTCGTGCCGTCGTCGGCGACGACGCGCCGCTGCCGCTGATCACGCATCCCGGTGGTCGGCTGCCGCGCTGGGTCGGGCCGCTCGACACGGTGTTCGCGGTGTCGCGTTCCGGTACGGCGATCGAGACGCTGCAGGCGGTCGAGGACGCGGGCCGGCGCGGCTGCGGGCTCGTCGTCGTCGCGCGTCCAGGGTCGCCGCTTGAGGAGCTGGCCAGGCGCTTCCGCGGCCTGTTCGTCGCGGCAGACCGGACGCCGCGGCACACCAGGTCCAGCCTGTGGCACCTGGCGGTCCCGCTGCTGATGGCCGCCGACCGGCTCGGCGTCACCAGCGTGCCGGGCGAGATCCTCGCGACGACCGCCGACATCCTCGACCGCGTGGCCGAGGGCTGCCGCCCGGACAGCGAGTCGTTCGTCAACCCGGCCAAGAAGCTCGCCGTCGACCTCGCCGGCAGCCTTCCCGTGGTGTGGGGCAGCGGCGAGGTGGGCGCGTTCGCCGCCGAACGCTTCGTCCGGCAGCTCGCCGCCAACGCCAAGTACCCGGGCGTGCAGTCGCGGCTGCGCGACGTCGCCCACGGCGGGGTCGCCCTGCTCGACGGACCGTTCGCCAGGCGCTCCGACGCCGACATGTTCCGCGACCGCGTCGACGACGACGGCGACACCGAGATGCGCATCCGACTGGTGCTGCTGCGCGACGACGCCGAGCCCGAGGACGACCGGCAGCGTCGCGCCGCCGCCGGCGTGCTCGCCGACGCGCGCGGCGTGCCCGTCCACGAGGTCGCGGCCGAGGGGTTGCATCCGCTGGAGCGGCTGGGCAGCCTCGTCGGGCTGACCGACTTCGTCACCGTCTACCTGGCGCTCTGCGTCGGCGTCGACCCCACGCCGACGCGCGCCGTGCTCGAGCTCAAGGACCGGGTGCGGCAATGACCGACACACTGAGGCGGACCACGGGAGCGGGCTGATGGCGGCAGGCGGCGGTACCAAGGCGATCGTGGCGGCCCTGCTCGCCAACCTGGGCATCGCGGTGAGCAAGTTCGTGGCGTTCGGGTTCACCATGTCGTCGTCGCTGCTGGCGGAGGGGATCCACTCCTGCGCCGACTCGGGCAACCAGGCCCTGCTGCTGCTCGGTGGCAAGCGCGCCAAGCGTGACGCGGACGAGCAGCACCCGTTCGGGTACGGGCGCGAGCGCTACATCTACGCGTTCGTCGTGTCGATCGTGCTGTTCAGCCTCGGCGGTCTCTTCGCCCTGTACGAGGGCTACCACAAGATCCACGAGGCGCTCGAGCATCCGGGCCCGATGGAGCACTGGTACTGGGCCGTGGGCGTCCTGTCGGTCGCGATCGTCCTCGAGTCGTTCTCGTTCCGCACCGCGATCGTCGAGTCCAACCACGTCAGGGGCAGGGCGACCTGGGTGCAGTTCGTCCGTCGCGCCAAGGCGCCTGAGCTCCCGGTCGTGCTGCTCGAGGACCTCGGCGCGCTCGTCGGCCTGGTCCTCGCGCTGCTGGGCGTCGTGGCCTCGGTGGTCACCGGCAACACGGTCTTCGACGGCATCGGCACCCTCTGCATCGGCGTGCTGCTCGTGGTCATCGCGGTCATCCTCGCGATCGAGACCAAGAGCCTGCTGCTCGGCGAGTCGGCGACCGCCGACCAGGTGCGGGCGATCCGCGCCGCGATCGAGACCGAGTCGACGGTCGACCGCGTCATCCACCTGCGCACCCTGCACCTCGGTCCCGAGGAGCTGCTCGTCGCGGCCAAGGTGGCCATCGGCTCCGACCAGTCGGCGTCCGACATCGCCGAGGCGATCGACGCCGCGGAGGCACGTATCCGCGAGGCGGTGCCGGTCACCACCGTGATCTACATCGAGCCCGACCTCGACCGCACGCCGTCTCCGGCCGCACCGGCGAAGGACAGCGCCGCGCCGTGATCGTGGAGCTGGCGAACCCGGTCCAGCCGTATCCCTGGGGTTCGCGTACGGTCATCGCCGAGCTGCTCGGCGAGCCCGTTCCGGCACCTGGGCCGCAGGCCGAGCTCTGGCTCGGCGCGCATCCCCGGGCGCCGTCGCGGGTCGGCGGCATCGCGCTGTCCGAGGTGATCGCCGACGACCCCGGGTCGACGCTCGGCGCCGCGGTGACGGCCGAGTTCGGGCCGCGGCTGCCGTTCCTGCTCAAGGTGCTCGCCGCGGACTCGCCGCTGTCGCTGCAGGTGCATCCGTCGCCCGCACAGGCGCGCGAGGGGTACGCGGGCGAGGAGGCGGCGGGCGTGCCCGTCGACGCCGACCACCGCAACTACCGCGACGACTGGCCCAAGCCGGAGCTCATCTGCGCGTTGACCGACTTCGATGGCCTGTGCGGGTTCCGCGATCCGGAGTCGTCGCGCCGGCTGTTCGAGCTGCTGGTACGCCACGGCGCGCGCGTCCTGCGCCCGTACGCGGACGCGCTCGAGCCAGGTGCGGACCTCGGCGCGCTCGTCGCCCGGCTGCTCACGGCGGATCCCGCGCACGCGGACGCGCTCGTGACCGAGGTCGCGCGGGCGTCCGCCTCCGTGTCCGAGTCGGGCGAGGCGGACCTCGCCTGGGCCGTCGACCTCGCGGCCGCGTACCCGGGCGACCCGGGCGTCGTGGTGGCGCTGCTGCTCCACCACGTCAGGCTGGCGCCAGGGGAGGCCCTGTACCTGCCGGCGGGCAACCTGCACGCGTACCTGCACGGCGCGGGCGTCGAGGTCATGGCCGCGTCCGACAACGTCCTCCGCGGCGGGCTCACGGGCAAGCACATCGACGTGCCGGAGCTGCTGCGCGTGCTCGACGCCCGGCCCGTCGACGTCGACGTGCTCCGCCCGCGGGTGGACGGGGCCGAGGCCGTCTACGACACCGCGGCGCGGCACTTCCGGCTGTCGTGCATCGACGTGTCGGCGGAGCCGGTCACGCTGCCGGGCGGTGGGCCGCAGATCCTGCTGTGCGTCGCCGGCACCGCCGAGGTCCGCGCCGGTGACGAGCACGTCACGTTACGCGGCGGTCGCGCAGCGTTCGTCGGGGCGGCGACCGCGTGTGCGGTCCTGTCCGGCTCGGGCCGCGTCTACCGGGCGACCGTGGGGCACGGGGTGACCTTACGAAGCGGCAACGAGACCGGCGAAGGACCCGACGGCGCGGCGGCGCACGGTAGCGTACCGCCGGGGAGGGGCAACTAGACGATGAGTGCGTTCGATCTGTGGCCGTTCGAGAACGTCCGGTCGGTGGGACGACGCGGCGAGCTCGAGGTCCTCGAGGGCACCTCGCCCGACGGTCTGCCGGTGACGATCACGCGGGTCGCGCCCGGCGCGGCCCAGGACAGCGCGACGCGGCGGCGGTTCCGTGACGCCGTCGAGGCGGCCACCCGGCAGGCCGGTCCCGACGACCCGCCGATCATGTGGGCCGACACGTCCACCCTCGTGCCCTGGGCGGCGACGTACGACGACGTCGCGCACCGCGGGGCGGACGTCATCGGCGGCATCTTCGAGTCCGGTGCCGGCGCACCGGCGGAGCCGGCCGGGCCGGGGCGGAGCGTCCACCACCCCACCTCGTTCGGCGAGAAGAGCGTTCCCGCCCTCGACGAGTTCGACTCGGTCGCGCACCAGACCGGCCACGACACCGGTCCCGGCCTGCCGCCCCCGCCGGGCTACGGCCCTGTGCACCATCCATCCGATCCCGGCCGCGGTCCCGCCGGGCCGCCGCCGATGCCCGGCCCGCCCGCACCGGCCCCGCCGGGTGGTCCCGGACGCGGTCCGCTCTACGTCGGCCTGGGGGTCGCCGGCATCGTGGTGGTCGCGCTCCTCGGCACCCTGATCTCGTTCGGCCTCACCCGTGACCGCGACGTCTCGGCCGAGCCGGGCTCGACGCCGTCGTCGTCCACGTCGATCCCGGCCACCGCGCCATCGACGCAGTTCTCCACCGGTCCTGGCTCGCCGTCGCCGACGCTGTCGGGCACCCCCACGGGCACGCCGAGCCAGGTGAAGCCGACGCTGAAGAACCGCAAGGCGGTCGCCGTCTACGGCTCCACCTGGAAGTCGAGCGACAAGACCTTCACGATGGCGTTCACGCACCTGGGCTGGGCGTTCCGCGCGCCGAGCGACTGGGACTGCCTGGTCACGAAGAACTCGCCGAGCAAGAAGCAGATCAACTGCACGAAGCTGGGCGCGCCCGACGACTCGTCGCGGCGGGTGATCATCGTCGACCGGCTGTGCAGCGGTGACTCGTGCAGCGCGTTCGAGCGGAAGAGAGCCGAGACCGACCTCTGGGGCAAGCGGCCGAAGCTGAAGAAGAAGGACTCCACGACCAAGTTCCTCGCCGGCACCTTCACCAACACGCAGAACAAGAAGAAGTACTTCGGTTACTACATGGGCCACTACTACAAGAACTCCTCGGGCAAGCTCAACCGGCACGTTCTCGCGTACGGCGACGGCCCGGTCGGCAGCATCGGCACCCAGGTCCAGAAGACCATCAACGACATCCGCACGCAGTCCGGCTAGGGAACGGCGGCACATGCACGACGGCTCGTGGCCGTTCACCGACGTGCGTACGGTCGGGCGCCGAGGCGACCTCCTCGTGCTGGAGGGCACCGCCCCCGACGGCGTGCCGGTGACGATCACGCGGCTGGCTCCCGGCCCGGCCACCGACCCCGCCACGCACCGCCGCTTCCACGAGGCGGTCGAGGAGATGCGGCGCCGCACGGGTCCCGGCGACCCGCCGATCACATGGTGGGACACCAGGACACTGTCGCCGTGGATCGCCACGTACGCGGACACGTCGCACCGGGGTGCCGACCAGCTCGCCGGCTACTTCGCGCCGTCACACGCGCCGGGCCGGTACCCGCCGCCACCGGCGTACACGCCCGCTCCGGCCGGGCCGGCACCCGACGCCGCCCTCGCGAGCGTGGGCCGCCGATTCCTGCCGCGGATCATCGCCGCCGGCGCCGCCGTCGTGGTGCTCGTCATGACCCTCGCGGTCGTGGGTGCGGTGGTGCGCAGCGGGAGCGAGGCGACACCGTCGGAGAGCTCGACGCTGGCGGGCGTCCCGACCGGCTACCCGACCTCGTCGAGCAGCCCGAGCATGACCACCGGCGGCCCGACCGCCACTCCCGCGCCCAAGCCGACGCTGCGCAGGGTCAAGCCGAAGGCGGTGTACGGACCGACCTGGAAGTCGGGCGACGACACCTACACGATGGCCTTCGCCGGCGACGACTACGCGTTCCGCGCACCGGGTGACTTCGACTGCTTCCGCGCGGGCGCCACGTCGCGCGACACGTACATCCGCTGCACCAAGCTGCTCGCCGTGCCCGAGGAGTCCAGGCGTCTCACCGTGATCAACCAGGTCTGCGCGAAGACGACCTGCACCTCGACGGAGTGGAAGTCGATGGTGCGGCGGCTCGGCGTCGCGCCGAAGAAGTGGAAGACCAAGGACAAGACGACGAGGTACGCGGTCGAGACGTTCAGGAACGAGCAGAACGGCGAGAAGTACTTCAGGTACTACCTCAGCCACACCTACCCGGACGACGACGGGAAGCTCGGCAGGCACGTGAGCGCGGTCGCCGAGACGCCCGTGGGGAAGTACGCCGGGCAGCTGCAGAAGACCGTCAACGACATCCGTACCCAGTCGGGGTGAGCGTCGTGGAGACCTGGGCGCCGGTGCCGCCCGACAGTCCGTTCGGCCTCGCGACCCTGCCGTACGGCGTCTTCGCGCCGCACGACCGCGCGCCCCGCGCCGGCGTCCGCGTGGGCGACCACGTGCTCGACCTGGCGACGGCGCTCGACGACCCGGTGTTCGACGCGCCGACGCTGAACGGCTTCCTCGCCCAGGGCCCCGCGCGGTGGGCGGAGGTCCGTGACCGGCTCACCCGCCTGCTGAGCGACGAGCGGCACCGGCTCGACGTCGAGCCGGCCCTCTACCCGCTCGACCGAGTGGCGCTGCGGTTGCCGGTCGAGGTCGCCGACTACGTCGACTTCTACGCCAGCGAGCACCATGCGGCCAACCTCGGGCGCATCCTGCGGCCCGGTACCGAGCCACTGACCCCGAACTGGAAGCACCTGCCGATCGGCTACCACGGACGCGCGGGAACGATCGTCGTGAGCGGCACCGACGTCCACCGGCCGTGCGGGCAGCTCAAGCCGCCGGACGCCGCGCGACCGGAGCTCGGTCCCTCGCAGCGCCTCGACATCGAGGTCGAGGTCGGCTTCGTCGTCGGCGTGCCGTCCGCGCCCGGGCGACCCGTTGGCGTCGCCGACTTCGCCGACCACGTCTTCGGTGTCTGCCTCGTCAACGACTGGTCGGCCCGCGACATCCAGGCGTGGGAGTACGTGCCGCTGGGGCCGTTCCTCGGCAAGTCGTTCGCCACCTCGGTGTCGCCGTGGCTCGTGCCGCTCGCGGCCCTCGACCACGCGCGGATCGCGCCACCCGCACGCGACCCCGAGCCGCTGCCGTACCTGCGTGACGCCGACGACTGGGGTCTCGACCTGCGGCTGGAGGCGAGCCTCAACGGGCAGCCGCTGTCGCGCCCGTCGTACGCGGCGATGTACTGGACGCCCGCGCAGATGCTCGCCCACCTGACGGTCAACGGCGCCTCCCTGCGCACCGGCGACCTGTACGCCTCGGGCACGGTCTCGGGACCCGAGCCGGCGCAGTGGGGCTCGCTGGTCGAGCTGTCACGCGGCGGCAGCGAGCCGGTCGAGCTGCGCGACGGCACGCGACGGTCCTTCCTCGAGGACGGCGACGAGGTCACCATCACCGCCACCGCGCCGGGCCCGGACGGGCAGGTCATCGGCCTCGGCGAGGTCACCGGCCGCATCCTCCCGCCGAACGTCTAGACCGGGTTGACTTTGACATAAAGATGGGCTAGACGTAGCCTGTGGCCAAGCCGATGAAGACCCGGGAAGTCGACCGGGCACTGCGCGGGAACGGGTGCACCGTGAAGAGCGACGGCGGTCCACACACCACGTGGGCCTGCCCTTGCGGCATGCACACTGCCGACATCCAGCGGATGATCTGCCTGCCGAAGGGATGGCTGCAATGAGCACCTACCGCGTGCGCGCCGTACGGTGGGAGCACGGCTGGGAACTCCACGTCGACGGCGTCGGCGTCACTCAGTCTCACGGGCTCGGTGACGCTGAGATGATGGCTCGCGACCTCATCCACCGCCGTTGCGACATCCCCGTCGACGGCTTCGACCTTGACATCACGCCAGAGGTCGGTGACGGCCTCGATGACGAGGTCCGCGCCGCACGCGAGGAGGTCGCCGCCGCCGACGCCGCTCAACGTCGCGCCGCGGCCCGGTCACGCGCCATCGCCCGGCGGATGAAGGAACAGGGGATGTCCGGTCGTGACATCGCCGTCGTGTTGGGTGTATCGCCGCAGCGCGTGTCGCAGCTGACGCGTAAGGCCGGTTGACTCGGACCCTGCCAGGCGCCGGACGACCTTGACACGGTAGTGGTAAGGTTTCGTCGCGATGGACGGGCTGACGATCGCGGAGGCGGCGGCGACCACGGGGTGGTCGGCGCGCATGCTCCGGTACATCGAGGATGCGGGGCTGGTCGCCCCGCAGCGCTCGGCGTCCGGGTACCGCCTCTACGGTCCCGAGCAGCTGCAACGGCTGCGCACGCTGCGCGAGCTGCTGCAGGAGTTTGACATCGGGCTGTCCGAGATGGGCTTCGCCCGCCGGCTCCGTACGGAGGAGCCGCTGCGGACGTCCGTCGAGGAATGGCTCGCCGCGACACCCGCCCGGCCGGTCCACGTGGACGCGTCGGACTGGCTTCGCTGGGAACAGGACAAGCACGAGAAACTGCTGGCCACGGCGCCGGCCGTACCCGAGGAGCACAACAGATGACGGTTGACCACAAGGTCAAGGATCTCTCGCTCGCCGCCGCCGGGCGCAAGCAGATCGATCTCGCCGAGCACGAGATGCCCGGCCTGATGGCCATGCGAGAGCAGTTCGGCGAGAGCAAGCCGCTCGCCGGCGCGCGCATCACCGGCTCGCTGCACATGACGGTGCAGACGGCCGTCCTCATCGAGACGCTCGTCGAGCTCGGTGCGCAGGTGCGGTGGGCGAGCTGCAACATCTTCTCCACCCAGGATGAGGCGGCGTCGGCCGTCGTCGTCGGACCGAACGGCACGGTCGAGAACCCGGCCGGCGTGCCCGTCTTCGCCTGGAAGGGCGAGACGCTGCAGGAGTACTGGTGGTGCACCGACCAGGCCCTCACCTGGTCGGACGGCCTGCCCAACATGATCCTCGACGACGGCGGCGACGCCACCCTGCTCGTGCACAAGGGCGCCGACTACGAGAAGGCGGGATCGGTCCCCGACCCGTCCACCGCCGACACCGAGGAGTTCCAGGTCGTCCTCGAGCTGCTCACGAAGTCGCTCGGCGAGACCCCGGACAGGTGGACCCGCACGGCCGCCGCGATCAAGGGCGTCACCGAGGAGACCACCACCGGCGTCCACCGGCTGTACGAGATGGCGCGCGACAAGACCCTGCGGTTCCCGGCGATCAACGTCAACGACTCGGTGACCAAGAGCAAGTTCGACAACAAGTACGGCTGCCGCCACTCGCTCGTCGACGGTATCAACCGGGCCACTGACGTGCTCATCGGCGGCAAGGTCGCGGTCGTCGCCGGGTACGGCGACGTCGGCAAGGGCTGCGCCGAGTCGCTGCGCGGCCAGGGCGCGCGGGTGATCGTGACCGAGATCGACCCGATCTGCGCGCTGCAGGCGGCGATGGACGGCTACGAGGTCAAGACCCTCGACGACGTCATCGCCGACGCCGACATCATCATCACCTCGACCGGCTGCTACGACGTCGTGACGGCCGAGCAGATGAGCCGGATGAAGCACCTTGCGATCCTCGGCAACATCGGCCACTTCGACAACGAGATCGACATGGCCGGCCTCGCCCGCCTCCCGGGCGTCACCCGCGAGGTCATCAAGCCGCAGGTCGACCAGTGGACGTTCGCCGACGGGCACTCGATCATCGTGCTGTCCGAGGGCCGGCTGCTCAACCTGGGCAACGCGACCGGGCACCCGAGCTTCGTCATGTCGAACTCGTTCACCAACCAGGTGCTCGCGCAGATCGAGCTGTACACCAAGACCGAGGAGTACCCGCTCGGGGTCTACGTCCTGCCGAAGTACCTCGACGAGCAGGTCGCGCGGCTGCACCTCGACGCGCTCGGCGTCCGCCTGACCGAGCTGAGCAAGGCGCAGGCCGACTACCTCGGCGTGCCCGTGTCCGGCCCGTTCAAGGCCGACCACTACCGCTACTGACCGGCGCGCTGTCCCGGTCCTCGACCCTCGTGGTCGCGGGCCGGGACACCGGCCGTCACCTCTGTCATGGCGACGAAGAGACGTAGCGCGACGCACAGCGTCGCCGACCTCGGGCTGGCGCCGTTCGGCGTGCGCCGGATCGAGTGGGCGGCGCGCGCGATGCCGGTGCTCGAACAGGTGCGTACGCGGTTCGAGGCGGAGCGCCCGTTCGACGGCGTGCGCATCGCGGCCTGCATGCACGTCACCGCCGAGACCGCCCACCTCGTCCGCACGCTCGCGGCGGGTGGTGCCGACGTCGCCCTCTGCGCCGCCAACCCGCTCTCCACGCAGGACGACACCGCCGCAGCACTCGTCCGCGAGTACGGCATCTCCGTCCATGCCGCCGCCGGGGTCGACCGCGACGGCTACTACGCGCACATCGACGCGGCCCTCGACGCCAAGCCCGACCTCGTGCTCGACGACGGCTGCGACCTGACGAGCACCCTGCACGCGCACCGACCCGAGCTGCTCGACCGCGTGCGCGGCGGCTGCGAGGGCACCACGACCGGCGTCGTCCGGCTGCGGCAGATGACGAGGGCCGGCGCGCTGCGCGTCCCGATGCTCGCGGTGAACGACACCCGTACCAAGCGGATGTTCGACAACCGTTACGGCACCGGGCAGTCGACGGTCGACGCGATCATGCGGGCGACGAACATGCTGCTGGCCGGCCGCACCGTCGTGGTCGCCGGCTTCGGCTACTGCGGACGCGGCGTCGCCGAACGCGCGCGCGGTCTCGGCGCCCACGTCGTCGTCACCGAGATCGACCCGATCAAGGCGCTCGACGCCACGATGCAGGGCTACCCGGTCGAGCCGATGGAGGTCGCGGCCGCGCGCGGCGACGTCTTCGTCACGGTGACCGGCAACCGCGACGTCGTCACCGCCGACCACTTCGCGCTGATGAAGGACGGCGCGGTGCTCGCCAACTCCGGGCACTTCGACGTCGAGATCGACGTCCGTGCCCTCCGCGAGCTGGCCGACGACGTCGTCCCCGCCGTCCGCCCGCACGTCGACGAGTACGTCCTGCGCGACGGCAGGCGGCTGCTGCTGATCTCGGAGGGACGTCTCGCCAACCTCGGCGCCGCCGAGGGACACCCGGCGTCGGTCATGGACCTGTCGTTCGCCGGACAGGCGCTCGCCACGGCCTGGCTCGCGGCCAACGCCGACACGCTCGACCCGGGTGTCCACGACGTGCCCGAGGACATCGGCAGGGACGTCGCGGCACTCGCGCTGGAGGCGCTCGGCGTCCGCATCGACGCGCTCACGACGGAGCAACGCCGCTACCTCGGCTCCTGGGAGCACGGCTCCTAACGAAGCGCCGTGGGGCTCCAGCCGGGTTGCATGCGCAGGGCCTCGCGGCGGCGGCGTTCGGCGAGGACGGCGGAGAGGTAGACGTACGGCGGGTACTCCGGGGGTGGCGGGGGGGTGACCCGGCTCGACACCTGGGCGGCGATGCGGCGGCCGAGCTGGTCGGCGATCGCGGGGGTGAAGTCCTCGTACCTGGTGAGGTACTGCCGGGCGGTCAGCGCGAGGTCGTCGTCGAGCAGCGCCAGCTCCAGCGTCGCCGCCCAGGCCTCCGCGCCCTGCGGCATCTCGACCATGAGCCGGCGGCGCCCCGGCGTGCGCTCGCCGATGACCATCGTGCCGGTGAAGACGTCGCCGAGCCGCTTGCCCCGATGGTTCACGAACGACACGATGATCGACAGGAACCCGGCGGTCGCCCAGATCTCGATGACCCCGGTCAGGGCGCGGAAGAGCGCCTGCCGGAACTGTTCCGGCCCGCCGTCGTCGCGGACGACCCGCAGCCCCATGACCCACTTGCCGAACGTCTTGCCCCGCCAGAGGGTCTCGGCGACGGTCGGATAGCCGACGATGATCGTGACGTACAGGACGAGGTAGATCGCGGCCGCTGCGGCGCCGTCGAGGTCGAGTGTCGGCATCAGCCAGAACGTGACGGCGTAGAGCACGAACAGCTGCAGCACCATGTCGATGCACTTGGCCACGCCACGGCTCGCCAGCTTCGCGACACGGATGTCGAGGACGACCGCCTCACCGTTCACCAGCTCGGACACCGTGCACCCCCTCCGTCGTCGGCAACAGGTTACTGTGCTGACGTGGATCTGGACGTCTTCGTGTCGATGCATGCGCAGGAGTGGCGCCGGCTCGAGGAGCTCGTCAAGCGCCGCCGCCGGCTGACCGGCGCCGAGGCCGACGAGCTGGTGGAGCTCTACCAGCGAGTGAGCACCCAGCTGTCCGCGGTGCGGTCCAGCTCACCCGACCCCGGCCTGCTCACGAAGCTCTCCACGCTCGTCGCGCGCGCCAGGTCGGCGATCACCGGTGCGCACACGCCGGCGTGGCGCGACCTGCTGCGGTTCGTGCTCGTGGTGTTCCCGACCGTGGCCTACCGCTACCGGTGGTGGTGGCTGATCGCGGGCGCGGGCACGCTCCTCGTCAGCACCGTCACCGCCGCGTGGCTCGTCGCCAACCCCGACCTCCTCACCGAGCTCGCCCCGCCGGCGTACCTGAAGGAGTACGCGGAGGAGGACTTCGCGTCCTACTACGGCGAGTACGGCGCGAGCAGTTTCGCCGGCCGGGTGTGGACCAACAACGTCTGGGTGTCGGCGCAGGCACTCGCGTACGGCATCATGCTCGGCGTCCCGACGGCGTACGTGCTGTGGATGAACGCCGTCAACCTCGGTATCTCCGCGGCCATCATGATCGTGTACGGCAAGGCGGAGCTGTTCTTCGGCCTCATCACGCCGCACGGCCTGCTCGAGCTCACCGCGGTGTTCCTCGCGGGTGGCGCCGGCCTGAAGCTCGGCTGGACCATCATCTCGCCCGGCCCTCGCCGCCGGCTCGAGGCGCTCGCCGCCGAGGGACGCGCGGCCGTCAGCGTCGCGCTCGGCCTCGTCGGCGTCCTGCTGGTCGCCGGCATCGTGGAGGCGTTCGTCACGCCTTCGGGGCTGCCGACATGGGCGCGCATCGCCATCGGTGTCGTCGTCGAGGTCGCGTTCCTCACCTACGTGTTCACGCTCGGCCGCCGCGCGGCCCGTGCGGGTGAGACCGGTGACCTGATGAGAGGCGAACGCGACGACGTCCTGCCCAGTGCGGGCTGAAAAGCCGGGTCTCCGGTGCCTGTCGGCATAGGGTCGGGATCGTGACGAACGTGCAGCGCGAGATGACCCGCCGCGGCGAGTGGGCGAGGCAGGCGAACAGGTTCACCGACCGCATCATGGCGGACGGTTCGACGGCGTGGCCGGTGGAGCCGGGACGTTACCGGCTCGTCGTGTCGCTCGCGTGTCCGTGGGCCCACCGCTCGATCATCGTGCGCCGCCTCCTCGGGCTCGAGGAGGCGATCGGGCTGGCGGTCGTCGACACCGTCACCGGCCTGGTGGTCACCAACGACTTCCCGCAGATCTCGCTCGACCTCAGCACGCAGTGGCGTGCGCACGCGCGGCCCGACGCCCCCGACCTGTACCCGGCCGAGCTGCGCGACGAGATCGACGACGTCAGCACCGGGGTCTACGCCGACGTCAACAACGGTGTCTACAAGGCCGGCATCGCGACGTCGCAGGACGTGTACGAGGCCGCGTTCGAGGCGCTCTTCGCGCGGCTCGACCGGCTCTCCGAACGCCTCGCCACGCGCCGCTACCTCGTCGGTCGTGCGATCAGCGAGGCCGACGTCCGGTTGTTCGTCACGCTGGTGCGCTTCGACGCCGTCTACCACGGGCACTTCAAGTGCAACCGGCACAAGCTCACCGAGATGCCGGTGCTCTGGGCGTACGCGCGTGATCTCTACCAGACGCCGGGCTTCGGCGAGACGGTCGACTTCGACCACATCAAACGGCACTACTACGTGACACACCCGCAGATCAACCCGAGCGGCGTCGTGCCCGTCGGCCCCGATCCGGCTGGATGGACCACTCCGCACGGCAGGGAGGGGCTGCGGTGAACGGCGGGCAGATCACCGGCCTGGTGCTCACCCTGGTGGGCGTGGTGGCGGCCGTCGTGATGTTCCTGGTCTGGCGTCAGCAGCGGGCGTTCTGGCAGCGTGCCCGGCCGGCGGAGGCCACGGTCGTCGGCCATCAGCAACGCCGGCACCGGGAGACCTCCCGCAGTTCCGGCGACAGCGGTTCCCGGACGACCTACCGCTACTACCACGCGCTCCACCCGGCCTTCGCCTTCCGCACGGCGGAGGGCCTCGACGTGCAGACGGTGTCGGGCACGGGTGCCCGCGGGTATCCCAGGTACCACAGCGGGCAGCGGGTGCGGGTGAGCTACGACCCGCAGTCGCCCGATGACGTCTCGACGGGCAAGGGCGGCGAGGTCCCCGTCTTCCGCACGGTCATGCTGGCCGGCGTGGCGCTCGCGGTCGTCGGTCTCGTCGTGGTGGTGTTGACCAGTGTCTGAGCAGGAGACCAGGCCGGGGACCGGCACGCTGACGCAGCGGCTCGTGGCGGCGTCCGCGGACACACCGTACGACGTGCAGCCCACCCCCACCGGCTTCGTCGTGCGGCTCGACCTCGCCGACGAGCGCTGGTGGGAGTTGATGCACCGCTACGACGTCCGTCGCGCGTTCGTGATCGACGCGAGGGTCGACGAGGAGTCGGGCACGGTCGAGACGACGACCACGCTGTTCGGAGTCGCCTGGCAGTCCGGTGCGCAGGGCCGAGAGGTGCCGGTCGTGGCCACCGCGGGCACGGTGCTGGAGAAGGAGTTCGGCCACGAGGGTCGGGTGGTCGAGTTCGGCGATGCCGACAACGGCGCGATCCACAGCTGCTCGGCCGTCGAGGCCGCCGGCTGGATCTGGCGCGAGGTGACCGGTGCCGGCCTGACCAAGAAGAGGACCACGGCGCAGAAGATCGGCTTCGTCGTCGCGGTCGTGGCCGCGGTGATCGGCGGCCTCGGCGCGATCGCCGTGCTGGTGGGCCTGCTGGTGACGCGGGTCTTCTGACCAACCCGCCCCTGGCGTTCACCTCGTCGTCGCATCCCCGTCGCGTGGATCGGGCAGCCTTCCCCTCCCAGCCGTGGACGACCGAGGGAGCAGCAGATCACCGCGCAACGCGACCGGCCGGTCATCGTCCTGGGCTGTCCGCGGTCGGGGACGACCATGCTGCAGCTGATGCTGCACGCGCACCCGCGCCTCGCCGTCCCGCCGGAGACCCGCTTCGTCGAGCGGACCTACTTCGCGCGGCGGACGTTCGGCGACCTGCGCGACCCGGACAGCAGGCGCCGGCTCGCCGAGTCGATCGTGCGGCCCGCGGACACGAGGTTCGCCCATCTGCGACTCGACGCCGATGAGGTCACCGAGCGGATCGTGGCGGCACCGCCGACCGTCGGGTCCGCGTGCGCGGCGGTGTTCGAGGCGTACGCGGAGCGCTTCGGCAGGCCGCGCTGGGGCGACAAGCGTCCCGGCTACCACAACGTCGTACCGGTGCTGCGGCGGATGTTCCCCGACGCCGTGTTCGTGCACCTGCTCCGCGACGGGCGTGACTGCGTCGCCTCGCTCAAGCGCGCATCGTGGTGGAGGCGCTCGACGTACGGGTCGATCGTGAGCTGGATGGACGCCACCCGCAACGCCGGGCATGCCGCGCGAACGCTGCCGTCCGACGCGTTCCACGAGCTGCGGTACGAGGATCTCGTCGCCGATCCGCCCCGCGTGCTCGCGGAGCTGTGCGACTTCCTCGGCGAGGACTACGACGAGGCGATGACCCGTCCCAGGGACCTCGCCGGCGTTGCCGTGCCGACGCGCAAGATGCGGGTCGAGGGCACCTTGCGCGACGTCTCGACCGCGTCGATCGGCAACTGGCGGCAGGTGCTCGATCCGTGGGAGGTCGAGCTGTGCGAGGCCGTGATGGGGGACCGGCTGAGCGGCCTCGGCTACGAGCTGTCCGGAGCTGCGCGCCCCGACGCCGCGCACCGCCGTCGCTACCTGCGGGCCGCCGCCGCCACCCGCGCCCGCCGGTACCGGACGCTCGCCGCCGACCGCCTCGACCTTGCCCTGCACCGCCCCGCGATCGCGGCGTCCCCGGTGCGCCCTCGCTGATCACGTTAACGTGATCAGCACCGACTTCACCTCGTCCCTGCGCTGGGTGAAGTCCACGTTGATCACGTTAACGTGATCAGCAGGGCCCCCCGGAGCTACAGGCGGCCCGCCGCCTTGAGGGCGATGTAGCGGTCGGCGAGCGCCGGGGCGATCTCCTCGGGTAGCGCGTCGACGACCTCGGCGCCGTGCCGGCGCAGCAGCGCGGTGACGTGCCGGCGCTGCTGGCCGGTGCGTTCGGCGGACGCGGCCTCGTAGATGCCGGGCGCCTCGCCCCGCCGGCGCTCCATCTCGCCGACGTGCGGATCGGTGACGGCGGCCACCAGCACCAGGTGCTTCGCGGACAGCAGCGGCAACCGTGGGATGAGGCCGTCCTCGAGCGCGCTCGCCGACAGGTCGGTGAGCAGCACCACGAGGCTGCGCTGGCGCGCCTTCTCCAGTGCGACGGACGTCAGGCCGACCGCGTCGACCTCGATGAGCCGCGGCTCGAGCAGCGCCATCGCCTCGACCACGGAGTTGAGCACCTTCGCGCGGGAGGCGTGGCGCACCTGCGCGCGCACCTCGCGGTCGTACGCGACGAAGTCGACCCGGTCGCCGACCCGCGACGCCAGCGCGGTCAGCAGCAGCGCCGCGTCCATCGACGCGTCGAGACGCGGGATGTCGCCGACGCGCCCCGCGGATGTGCGGCCGGTGTCGAGCACGATGAGGATGCGGCGGTCGCGCTCGGGACGCCAGGTGCGGACGACGACGTCGGACCTGCGCGCCGTCGCACGCCAGTCGATCGAGCGAACGTCGTCGCCGACGACGTACTCGCGCAGCGAGTCGAACTCCGTGCCCTGACCGCGCACCCGCGCGGCCTGCCTGCCGTCGACCTCACGGAGCTTCGCCAGCTTGCCCGGCAGGTGCCGGCGGCTGGGGAACGCGGGCAGGATCCGGGCGGTCCACGGCACGTGGTGCGACCCCTGCCGCGCCGCGAGCCCGAGCGGTCCGTACGCCCGGACGGTGATCCGCACGGGATGCCGGTCGCCGCGCCTGGTGGGATTGAGCGTGGTGTCGAAGCGCCGCTGCTCCCCGGCGGGGATGTCGACGCGGTGCCGGCGCGGCGCGGATCCCGCGCTCGGCGGCCAAGCGTCGCGCAGCAGTCCGCGGACCCGTCGCCGGCCGGGGTTCGCGACCGTGAGCGTCACCGTCGCGGTGTCGTCGAGCCGGCAGGACGTGTCGCCCGAGCGGGAGATCCGCAGCTGCGAGACGCTGCCCGCGAACCAGAGGTCGACGCAGACGAGCACCAGCAGCAGCCCCCACGCACCGGCGAGCACCCACCAGCCGCCGGGGACGACGAGGACGAGAGCGGCGCCGACGAGCGCCGCGAGGGCAACCCTCCCGGTCAGGGCCACGTCAGCGCGGGACGGGCACGGTGGCGAGGATGCCGTCGAGGACGCTGTCGCTCGTGATGCCCTCGAGCTCGGCCTCCGGTCGCAGCTGCACCCGGTGCCGCAGCGTCGGCCGCGCGAGCGACTTGACGTCGTCGGGCGTCACGTAGTCGCGGCCGGCCAGCCACGCCCATGCCCGGCTGGTGGCGAGCAGCGCCGTCGCGCCGCGCGGCGAGGCGCCGAGCTGCAGGGACGGTGACTGCCGCGTCGCACGGCACACGTCGACGACGTAGCCGACGACCTCGGGGCGCACGGTGACGCCGCGGACCGCACGCTGCCCCGCGGCGAGCTCGGCCGGGCCGGCGACCTTGCGCACGCCCGCGGCCTGCAGGTCGCGCGGGTCGAAGCCCTGGGCGTGCCTGGTGATCACGTCGATCTCGTCGGCCCTGGTCGGCAGCGGCACGGCGAGCTTCACGAGGAACCGGTCGAGCTGCGCCTCGGGCAGCGGGTACGTGCCCTCGTACTCGACGGGGTTCTGGGTGGCCGCGACGAGGAACGGGGAGGGCAGCGCGCGCGGCTCACCCTCGACCGTCACCTGGCGCTCCTCCATCGCCTCCAGCAGCGATGCCTGGGTCTTCGGTGGTGTCCTGTTGATCTCGTCGGCGAGCAGCAGGTTGGTGAAGACGGGCCCTTCGCGGAACTCGAACTCCGCCGTCTTCGTGTCGTAGATGAGCGAGCCGGTGACGTCGCCCGGCATCAGGTCGGGCGTGAACTGGACGCGCTTCATCTCGAGCTCGAGTGTCGCGGCGAGAGTGCGGACCAGCAGGGTCTTGGCCACGCCGGGCACGCCCTCGAGCAGCACGTGGCCGCGGCAGAGCAGGGCGATCACCAGGCCGGTGACGACCGCGTCCTGGCCGACGACGGCCTTGCCGACCTCCTCGCGTACCGCGGCGAGCGCGTCGCGTTCGGGGCTCGACACCTCGACGGCGGGTGGCTGGTACGCCTGGGCAGGTGCCTGTGGCGGCGGGCCCTGTGGTGGCGGCCCCTGCGGTGGCGGTCCCTGGGGCGGCGGTCCCGCGGGTGGGCCCGACGGCATCCCGGGAGGCCCGTAGGCAGGCCCGTCCGGCTGCGGTGGCGTCGTCACAGAGGTCGTCCCCTCGGCATTCGTCTGGGTGGGTGATGGTACGGGGTCACGATCGGCGGACCTCGCTCTCCAGCGCGTCGAGGTCGTCCGCGAGACGCACCAGCGTCGCGTCGTCGGGTGGGGCGCCGCCGAACAGCAGCGCGGCCACCGGGGCCGGATCGCGGTCGACCCGTCCGGCGACGGCCGCGACGACGGCCTCGGGGTCGCTGCCGCGCGGGAGCCGCAGCAGTGGGCGCATCCGGGAGACGGCGCCGCGGCGCATCGCGTCGGCCGCGCGTTCTCGCGCGCGCAGGGACCGGTACAGGCGCGCCCGCCCCTCGGTCGTCTCGGTCGCACGGACCACGACGGGCAGCCGCTCGGTCACCACCGGGCCGAGGCGCCGCGCGCGGGAGAGCGCGAACAGGACGAGGGCGGCGATCGCGCCGAACGCCGCGATGCGTGCGGGCATCGGCACCAGGCTCGCGAGCGATCCGGTCTGTCCCGACGGGGCGTCGTCGGGACCGGGCAGCAGCCAGACGAGGTCCTCGTGCTGGCCCAACAGGTTGAGGGCGAGGGCGGCGTTGCCCTCCCGCGCGAGCCCGCCGTTCTGGAACGGGAACGCCGACCCGACGACGGTGATGGTGCGGTCGCCGTCGCGCACCTGCACGAGCGCCGCCGCGTCCTCGCCCGACGGGTAGCACGTGGTGCCGCCGGAGGTCGTGCGGTAGGAGGCCTGGCCGCCGAGCTCGGCGGCGCCGGCGCGCGTCGCGGCCGGCAGGTCGCACTGCGGCGCCAGCAGCGTCTCGTCGGACGGCGCCGCCGTCGAGGTCTCGACGAGGGCGGTGATCTGGGCGAGGCGGGAGTGGTACGGGGCGAGCAGGACGAGGTCGGCATCGGAGTCGGCGACCGCCTGGGCGGACTCCTCGGACAGGAACAGGGTCTCGGCGACGACGAGGGTGGTGCCGGCGCCGGCCCGTTCGACGGCCTCGCGGGTCGACGTCACCTCGTCGACGCCGACGCCGCGGTCGTCGAGCAGCTGGGCGAGTGCCCGGGTGCCCGACTCCTCCGCCGACTCCGTGGAGAGCGGCTCCTCGCTCCGGTCGCTGCCGACCAGCAGCACGAGGCCGACCGTCACGAGGACGACGAGCGCGAGCACGAAGAGGACGATAGGCCGCGCGTTGCGTGCGGCGGTGCTGGTCGACGGTGTGAGTGAGGTGCTCAAGTGCAGCCGGCTCCCGCTGTGGCGGTGGCGAGGGCGGGCTTGGCGTCGCGGACGCGCTCGTCGACCCGGGTGATCTCGTCGTACGAGGTGCGGCTGCCGCTGCGTCCGCCGTACCAGACGTCGTCGAAGATCCGCGCGGCCGCGCGCAGCTCGTCGACGTGGCCGGGCAGGCTGCGGGCGGCGTCGGTGGCGACCTCGTCGGCGGTACGGCCCGGCCGGCGGTCGAGCAGGGCGCGCTCTTCGAGGCCGAGTGCGATCGCGCGCATCCGGGCGCGGATCGCCTCGGCCCACTCCTCGGACCCGGCATGACGGG
This sequence comes from Streptosporangiales bacterium, assembly GCA_009379955.1. Classification (NCBI taxonomy): domain Bacteria; kingdom Bacillati; phylum Actinomycetota; class Actinomycetes; order Streptosporangiales; species Streptosporangiales bacterium. The sequence continues at coordinate 70,067 of WHST01000002.1, forward strand.
TGGCGGCGGCGCGCTGCTCCGCCGCGGTCATCGCCCCGCCTGTCTCGAGGAGCGCGGCCCTCGCCCGCCGCTGGGTGCGCTGCACCGTGCCGGCGCGACGCCAGATCAGGACGACCACCAGCACCACGAGCGCGACGAGGACGGCGATCCCGACCCACCCGCTGACCGTGGTGTCCTCGGTGGCGCTGAGGATCTTGTCGATGAACTCCGTCAGCCGCTCGAGCCAGCGTTCGAAGGGCGTGGGCTTGGCGTCCTGATAGATCGCCTTCCGCAGTTCCTCCTGCGCGGCACGCCGGGCCTCGTCGCGACCGATCACGATGGGCACACTCATGTCAGCCACCCGCCCTCACGCCCGGAGGCGGGACGGGCAGTGGCCGCGGTGGCATCGGGGGAGGCCGCACCGGACGCCTGCGGGGCTGCGGTTCCGGCGGCCGCCGGTCCGTGGGCGCGGCGAACGGGGTCGCCGGACCGATCAGCGTGAACTCGACGGGGAGGTCACGCAGCCGGCCCGAGGTGCGCGCCTCGCCCAGCGTCAGGTCGAGTCCCTCGGCGCGCATGCGCTGGTCGGCGTACGCGACCGCGGAGATCACCGACAGGAAGGGGGTACAGACCGTGCCGATCATCAGACCGCCGAGGAACGTGGCGATGAGGAGGATGACCGTCAGGGTGGTGGGGGAGAACGCGATGCTGAACGTGTACGCGAGCAGGCTGGCGACCGAGTAGAGGCCGCTGGAGATCGCGGCCCACAGCAGCAGACAGATCAGCATGGTGAGGCCGAAGACACCCGTCGCGCGCCAGCGTCCGGTGGAGGTGACCTGCCACGAGCGTGCGATCCCGCGGGCCACGTGGACGCGTTCGAAGACGATGGCCGCGGGCGCGAGCCACACCTGGGCGTAGAAGAACGCCGTCACCACCGCGAGCAGCACGACGGTCGCGAGATAGAGGTACGGTCCGACGGCGGGGATCGCGCCCGCGAACGCCGCCACGCCGAGCAGCAGGAAGGGCACCACCGAGGCGGCGCTCAGCATGAGCGCGTAGAGCACCAGCCAGCCGAAGCTGCGCTTGGTGTCGTGCCACACGGCACGCAGCGGAGCCGGCCGGCCGAGCATCGCCCGCGCGACCGTGCCCGACATCAGGGTGCTGAACGCGGCGACGGCCGCGAGCTGGAGGAGGCTGCCGACCGACTGGGCGCCGATGAACCCGAGCGTGGCGAGACTCGCGGCGAGCATCTGCGCCACCGGGTCGTCGTTGGAGAAGATCAGGGCGGCGAGCACACCGGCGAGGGCCAGGCTGACGACGAGCGCCGAGGCGTACATCAGTGCCGAGGGGCCCAGGGTCACCCGCGGGTAGGCGCGCATCGTGGTCACCGCGGCGTCGAGAACCTCGCCGACGCCGAGCGGACGCAGCGGGAAGACGCTGCGTCCCACCGGCGGTTCTCCTGCGGCCATGCGGCCATCCTGGCATGCCGGCACCGTGGCTGGTGACGTCGCATGCGACGGGTGTTACCGGGGCGTGCTGTACGGCGCGGGGCGGTCGTGGTACACAAGGGGCTGGGTCGGTCTCGGGGTAGTCCGTGTGTGTGTGTTTCCCCTACTTTCCGACCCGTTCACGCCGGGACGGTCAGGCGGCAAACCAGGGCTGTCCCGGCGTTTCCTCATTCCCACGCGACCCGCTCCGAGCGGTGCGCTGCCTCATCTCGGCCTCGAAAGTGAAACTATGTGCCCATGAAGGGACGCGTCCTGGTCGTCGACGACGACCCCGCACTCGCCGAGATGCTCGGCATCGTGCTCAAGAGCGAGGGCTTCGAGCCGCACTTCTGCCCGACGGGTGACAAGGCGATCGACCTGTTCCGAGAGACACGACCCGACCTCGTCTTGCTCGACCTGATGCTGCCCGGCAAGGACGGCATCGACGTCTGCCGCGAGATCAGGGCCGAGTCGGGCACGCCGATCGTCATGCTCACGGCGAAGAGCGACACGGTCGACGTCGTGCTGGGACTCGAGTCGGGTGCCGACGACTACATCGTCAAGCCGTTCAAGCCGAAGGAGCTCGTCGCGCGGGTCAGGGCGCGGTTGCGGCGTTCCGACGACCCGTTGCCCGAGGTACTCCAGATCGGTGACCTCACCATCGACGTGGCGGCGCACGAGGTGCGTCGCGACGACAGGTCGATCGGGCTGACCCCGTTGGAGTTCGACCTCCTCGTCGCGCTCGCCCGCAAGCCGCGCCAGGTGTTCACCCGCGAGGTGCTGCTCGAACAGGTGTGGGGCTATCGTCACGCCGCGGACACACGCCTCGTCAACGTCCACGTGCAGCGGCTCCGGTCGAAGGTCGAACGCGACCCGGAGAACCCGCACATCGTCGTCACCGTTCGCGGAGTCGGTTACAAGGCCGGCCCCGCCTGACCGATGTCCCAGGGGGAGACGTGACCACGACACGGCGCACGAGCCGTGGCCGTGCCGGCGCGTTGCCCCGGGCCGTCGGTCGTCGCACCGGTGCGGCGGCACGGTTCGTCGCGGTCTCCTGGCGCCGGTCCCTGCAGCTCCGCGTGGTCGGCTCGACGCTCGCGGTCTCCTGCCTCGTCGTGGTGCTCCTCGGCTGGTTCCTCGTCGCCCGCATCGAGGAGGGGCTGCTCGCCGAGAAGGTGAAGGCCGCGACCGAGGAGGCCTGGTCGGGCGCGCTCTACACCCAGGGCCAGCTCACGGCCCTCGGCGCGAGTGACCCGCAGGCGCTCGAGTCGCTGCAGGCGGGTCTCGTCACCGAGCTGGCCAACAGGGGTGGCACGGCCGGGCGCTACGCCATCGTCGTCCGCGCATCGACCCGTGACCTGCCGCCGGGAGCGCACCCGGCGCGGGCGACCGGCGGGGTCGATCTCGACAGCGTCCCGTTGTCGCTGCGGAGCGCGCTCGACACCACCCGGCCGCTCCAGCAGCGCTGGACCTACACGGCGATCACGTACAACGACCGGCGGGAGACCCAGCCGGGCGTGGTCGTGGGCACTCGGGTCGGGCCCTGGCAGCTGTACTACCTGTTCCCGCTGGAGCAGGAGCAGGACACCCTCGCGCTCGTCCAGCGCACCGTCGCGCTCGTCGGCGCCGCGCTCGTCGCGTTGCTGTGCGCGATCGCGTACCTCGTCACCAGGCAGGTCGTCACGCCGGTACGCATGGCCGCGCAGATCGCGCAGCGGTTCGAGGCGGGCAGGCTGACCGAACGCATGGCCGGCAAGGGCGAGGACGACCTCGCCCGGCTGGCCACGTCGTTCAACTCGATGGCCGCGAGCCTGGAGCGCCAGATCGGGGAGCTGGAGGAGCTCGGTCGCGTGCAGCGCCGGTTCGTCTCCGACGTCTCGCACGAGCTGCGCACCCCGCTCACGACGGTGCGCATGGCGGCGGACATGCTCTACCACGCGAGGGAGGGGTTCGACACCGACGCGGCACGTGCCGCCGAGCTGTTGCAGGCGCAGCTCGACCGGTTCGAGTCGCTGCTCGCCGACCTGCTGGAGATCAGCCGCTACGACGCGGGCGCCGCGAGCCTCGATGCGAGCGCGTGCGACGTCCGCGACCTCGTGCGTTCGGTCGTCGAGGCCGACGCGCCACTGGCCGAGCGGAGCGGCAGCGAGATCACGCTCGTGCTCCCCGACGAGCCCTGCATCGCCGAGGTCGACCCCCGCCGCGTCGACCGCATCCTGCGCAACCTCGTCGTCAACGCCGTCCACTACGGCGAGGGCCATCCGATCGAGATCCGCGTCGCGTCCGACGAGACCGCCGTCGCCGTCGTCGTCCGCGACCACGGCGTCGGGCTCGAGCCCGACCAGGTGCGGCGGGTGTTCGACCGGTTCTGGCGCGCCGACCCCGCACGGGCCAGGGGCGGTGGCGGCACCGGTCTCGGCCTCTCGATCGCGCTGGAGGACGCGCGGCTGCACGCCGGCTGGTTGCAGGCCACGGGGGTACCCGGCAACGGCGCGCTCTTCCGCCTCACGCTGCCGGTGTCCGCCGGCGAGGAGCTGCGCGGGTCACCACTGTCGATGGACCTCCCCGGCATGCCCGTGGTCGTCAGGGACGACGTGGAGGTCGCCTCATGACCCGTCGCCGACTCCACCTCGTCGCCGCGGTCGCCCTTGCGGCCGCCGTCCTGGTGAGCGGGTGTGCGCGGATCCCGACGAGCGGGCCGATCCAGCCGGGCAAGGCCGGAGCCGAGAGTGCGGCGGGGCAGCAGCCCGTCCAGGTGTTCGCCCAGCCGCCGCGCAAGGGGTGGACGCCGTCGCAGGTCGTCGCCGGCTTCTTCGCCGCGATGGCGAGTCCCGCGAGCGGCCATGCGGTCGCCCGTTCGTACCTGACGCCGGACATCCAGAACGGCTGGCCGAACGGCAAGGACCCCGCGGTGGTCGTCTACACCCAGGACGAGGACTTCCGACTGGAGATCGGGCGCGACAACACGGTGTCGGTCACCGCCGCGCAGCAGGCGACCATCACCGCGAAGGGCGAATACCGGCCCTCGCCCGAGGGCTCGACCATGCACCCGGTCTTCCGCCTGCAGCGGGTGGCGGGCGAGTGGCGGATCGGCAGCCTGCCCGGCAACCTGATGCTGACCGAGACCGACGTCGTGACGGCGTACACCCCGTTCGACCTCTTCTTCTTCGGCAAGAGCGCCGACGTCCTCGTGCCGGACTCGATCGTGCTGTCGGCGGCCGACCAGGACTCCTGGCCCACCGACGTCGTCAGGGCGCTGCTCGCCGGACCCACCACGGCGGTGGAGCACGGTGTCGAGACGGCGATCCCGAAGGGCACCGTGCTCGAACGGGCGCCGGTGCTCGACGAGAACGGCACGATGACCATCTCGCTCGGCGGGGCCGCGAGCACCCTGTCCGGCAGCCCGCGGCGCCGGATGATCGCGCAGATCGCGGCGACCATGATGCGGGTCGACGGGGTGAGCCGCGTCAGCGTGCAGACCGGCACCGCGCTGGACGGTCCGACGGCCGACGCCGACGCGTACCGCCCGTACGAGGCGTCGAGCGTGGTGGCGAACCTGCGCGGCTACTTCGTGCGCGACGGCAGGCTGATGAGCATCGACACGGCGACGGCCGAGGTCGAGAAGCTCGGCGGGCCGCTCGGCACCGGCGCGGTCACCGTGGGCAGGCCCGCGGTCTCGCTCGACGCCAGGTCGGCCGCCTCCGTCTCGACCGACCACCGCATGCTGTCCGTGGGACCGTTGCGCACCAAGGGCAGGCCGACGCTGCTGTACCAGGGCACCCGCCTGTCGGCCGCGTCGTGGGACAGGAACGGCGACCTGTGGGTCGTCGACAACACCTCGCGCGGGCCGCGGGTGCTGCTGTTCACCGACGGCAAGGGCCGACCTGCCGAGGTGCCGGTGACCGGGCTGTCGCGCTCGACGCGGCTCGACGTGAGCGCCGTGCGGGTGGCGTGGGACGGCGTGCGCGTCGCATTCGTGGCGACCGGGGGCCCGGCGGGTCAGCTGGTCGTCGGCACCGTCGCGCGCGACGGCAAGAAGGTGACGGTCGGCGCACTGCGACCGGTGGCGCCGTCCCTGGTCGACGTCGGTGACGTGTGGTGGTACGACCACCGCAGCCTCGCCGTCGCCGCGGGGGAGCAGGGCAGCCAGCAGGTGACGTACGTCGCGTCCGTCGACGGCCTGTCGATCAGCAAGGCGTCGAGCGTCGGCAACCTCAGCGGTGTGGCCGCCGCGTACAACATGCCGCTCCTGGTGAGCGACCGCGACGGCGAGATCGCCATCTCCCAGCCCGACGAGTTCAGCTCCCGCCCCGCCGGCCGCGGCACCTCCCCGACCTACCCCGGCTGACCGGCGGCCTCGGCCAGGACCAGGCGGGTCAGCTCGGTGCGGGAGGTGACACCGAGCTTCTGGAAGACCTTGCGCAGGTGGTAGTCGACGGTGCGCGGGCTGAGGAAGAGCTGGGCGGCGATCTCGCGGTTGGTCGCCCCCTCGCTCACGACGGTGGCGATGCGCAGCTCCTGCGGCGTGAGCGTGGTGAGGGTGCTCGGCTCGCGCTGCCTGGCGGTCTCGCCCGTCGCGCGGAGCTCGTCGCCCGCCCGGTCGGCCCACACCGCGGCGCCGATGCGGCGGAACGTGTCCTGGGCGGCACGCAGGTGAGTGCGGGCGTCGGTGCGGCGTCGTTCGCGACGCAGGTGCTGGCCGTAGAGCAGTTCCGTGCGGGCGCGTTCGAGCGGGCTCCCGGTGCCGGTATGCAGCTCCAGCGCCCGCACGTACGCCTCCTCGGCGGCCGTCCCCGACGCGAGCAGTGCCCCGCACCTGGCCGCGAGCGCGAGCAGGTCGGGCGCGCCGGTGGCGTCGGCCCAGGTGGCGAACCGCTCGTACGGTGCCTGCGCGCGCTCCGGCCGCCCGTCGCGGACGGCGGCCTCGACGAGCTCGGGCACCGTGATGAGGACGAGGCCCGGGTGCACGGCGGTGCGGTCGCGACCGATCGCCTCGAAGTGCGCCAGCGCCTCGGTGGCACGGCCGGTGGCGAGGTCGAGCAGGCCGAGCGTCCGGTACGCGACCGCGGCCGTGCTGCGCAGGTCGCGGTCGTTCGCCTCGGCCAGCACCTCGTCGGCGAGCTCCCTGGCCCGCTCCTCGTCACCGCGCAGCGCGGCGAGCAGCGCGAGCGAGCTCTGGTGCCGGCAGGCGGTGCTCGGCTGCCCCGACTCCACCGCGAAGCGGTACGCCTCCTCGGCGTGGGCCTCCGCCGTCGCGAACCGGCCCGCCGAGATCTCGTCGCCGACGACGTACTCCAGGATCCAGGCGAGCGTGCCGGCGGCACCCGACGCGCGCGCCCTGTCGGCCGCCGTGCGTCGCATCCGCAGGGCGAGGTCGCGCAGGCCGATGCCGTACGCCATGCCGCCGGCCCACGCCATCGTCGTCGGATCGGTCAGGCGCTCCAGCGCCGCGACGTCGTCGGGACCGAAGTCGTGGTCGCGCCCGGCACGGGAGCGGCACGCGCCGCGGAACAGCCGGATGAGCAGGTCGGTGTCGCCGCCGGTGTTCGCGGGCAGCCGCTCGGCGAGCACGGTGATCTCGTCCCAGGCGGTGCCGGCGTTGGCGTGGAAGCCGGCCTCGCCGAACAGCATGAGCAGCTCGACCGCCTGCCCGGACTCGGCGCCGACCAGGTCGGGGAGCACCGGCAGCAGCCGGGCCAGGGCGTCGGCGGGACTCCCCGCGCGCAGGTCCATCAGCGTCTGCAGCGCTCTCAGGTCGAGGCGTTCGGCGGCGGCGAGGGACGGCATACGTTCCGCGCGGTCGAGCAGGGCGTGGGCGGACGTCGCGTGCCCGCCGCGCCACCAGGCCCTGGCCGCCGCCACCCACCGACGGGCGCGGGCGTCGTCGGACCCGCTCAGCGCCGCGGCCCGTTCGAGCGCCGCGGCGGCCGCCGCCGGACCACCGCGCCTCATAGCACGCTCGGCCGAGCGTTCGAGCTCGTCGGCAGCGGCGTCGTCCGGCCCGTCGCTCGCCTGCCCCAGGTGCCAGGCGCGGCGGTCCGCCTCGGCGGGGTCGGCCTCGAACGCCGTCGCGAGCGCGCGGTGCGCCGACCGCCGCTCCGCCTGACTCGCACCGTGGTAGATCGCGGACCTGATCAGCGGGTGGCGGAACGCCAGCGTCGCGCCGTCCGCCACCAGCAGGTCGTCGAGCGCCCCGGTCTCCAGGGGCTGCATCGGGACGGGTGTATCCCCGCCGTCGTACGTCTTGGCGGCCCGGCGGATCGCGTCGACGCGTCCCGAGCCGTCGGCGGCGACGAGCAGCAGCAGCCGCTGGGCGCCGGGGTCACGTCGGCGGGCGCGGTCGAGGAACGCCTGCTGCATCCCCGCGGCGAGAGGCGCGGGCTCGCCCTGCGCCGCGAGGGACCGCGGGACCGCCGGCAGCTCCCTGATCGCGAGCGGGTTGCCGCCGGTCGCGACCAGCAGCTCGTCGCGCTCCGCCGGGGACAGCCGCTCACCGCCGTGCTCGGCGAGCAGGGCGCCCGCGGACTCGCGGTCGAGCCCGGCGAGCGGCACGTCGACGAGCCCGGCGACGTCGATCGCGCGGCCCTCGTCGGCGCGCGCGGCCATCGCCAGCGCGATCGGCTCGGTGTCGAGCCGCCTGGCGACGAACGCGAGGACGTCCATCGACAGCGGGTCGGCCCACTGCGCGTCGTCGACCAGGCAGAGCAGCGGCCGTTCGCCGGCGGTCTCGGACAGCAGGGACAGGACGGCGAGGGCGACGAGGAAGCGGTCGGGCGCCGTCCCTTCCGCGCGCCCGAACACGACGCCGAGCGCACGCGCCTGCGGCTCGGGCAGCCGGTCGAGCGAGCCGAGGACGGAGAACATTAGCCGGTGCAGGGTGGCGTAGCCGAGGTCGGCCTCGGGCTCGACGCCGGCCGTCCGCAGGACGCGCATGCCGTCCGCGCGCTCCGCCGCGTACGCGAGCAGCGCGCTCTTGCCGATGCCCGGCTCGCCGTGCAGCAGCAGGCCGCCCCCGGTGCCGGCGCGGGCGCGGTCGAGGAGGGCGTCGACCGCCGCCCGTTCCCTCACCCGACCCCTGAGCACGCTGCGAAGGCTACGGGGCGCCGCCACCGGCGACCAGACCGGCGATCTCGCCGATTCGACGGACGGTCACCCGGTCCTAACGTTCGAGCCACGAACCGACGAGAGGAGATCGAGATGAACGTGAACGACGAGGTCACGGCCTTCCTGGTGGCGTTCGAGGAGGCCGAGCGGACCGGTGACACGGCCGCGCACGAGGACCTGCTGACCGACGACTTCGTCGCCGTAGGCCCGCTGGGGTTCCTGCTGACGAAGAGCGACTGGAAGGACAGGCACGGCGACGGCGGCGGCCTGACGTACGACAGCTTCGAGCTCGCCGAGCGCGAACTGCGGCAGTACGGCGACACGACCGTCGGCATCGCGATGCAGAGGTCGCCGGGGAACTACCACGGCAACCCGATCCCGTCCGCGTCGCGCGTGACGTTCGTCCTCGTGCGCGACACCGGACGGATCCGCATGGCCGGCATCCAGATGAGCTTCGTGGCCGGCACCCCCGGGGCGCCCCCGATCCCCGGCAGGCCGTCGTGAGGCGCCCATCGCTCACCGGCCGGGTCGCGATCGTGACCGGCGCGAGCCGCGGGATCGGAGCCGCGACGGCACGGGCGTTCGCCCGGGCCGGTGCGAGCGTCGTCCTCGCGGCGCGCGACGAGCAGGCGCTGGCCGCGGTGGCGGAGGAGATCTCCGCCACCGGCGGCCGGGCGCTCGCTGTCCCCACCGACGTCGGCGAGGCGGCGTCGGTGCGACGCCTCGTCGAGCAGACGCTCGGGGCGTACGGCCGCCTCGACGCCGCGGTGAACAACGCGGCGGGCGGGGGACACCGGCCCACGCCGCTGGCCGACGTGGCTGTCGCGGACTACGACAGCGCGCTGCAGGTGAGCCTGCGCGGCGTCTTCCTCGCCATGAAGTACGAGATCCCGGCGATGCTCGACGGCGGCGGCGGCGCGATCGTCAACATGGCGTCGACCGCCGGGCTGGAGGCCGTGGGCGGGCTGGCCGGCTACGTGTCGAGCAAGTTCGGCGTCGTCGGCCTCACCAGGACGGCGGCACTCGACTACGCCGGCTCCGGTGTCCGCGTCAACGCGCTGGCGCCCGGGCCGATCCTCACCGAGCAGCTCGGGCGGGCGGGGGAGCAGGCCCAGCGGGCCGCGGCCGCCGCGCTGCCCGTCGGGCGGCTCGGTCATCCGGACGAGGTCGCGGCGAGTGCGGTGTGGCTGTGCTCGCCCGAGTCGTCGTTCGTCACCGGGGTCACGCTCCCCGTCGACGGCGGCATGCTGGCCGGCATGCCGCCCTTCCAACGAACCATGAAGGAGAGGGCGTCATGAACGAAGAGATGGTCCTGAAGACGTTGCAGCTCACTCACCTGGAGAAGCTCTACGGCTACCTGCCGGGGATGGTCGACGCGCTGCCGTCGATCTTCGGCCTGGACAAGGACAGGTACGCCGAGCTGACCGAGGGTTTCGCCGTGCACGCACGGCAGGCAGCGCAGGAGCTGCTCGACGACGACGCGTTCGCGTCCGCCGTCGACGCACTGCCGTTCGCGCCGGGCCAGACCGTGCTCGCCGTCGGCGACAGCATGACCGACGACCTGCAGTCGTGGGCCGAGATCCTGCGGCACGTCCTCGAGCTGCTGCGTCCCGACGACGGCGTCCGCATCGTCAACGGCGGCCTGTCCGCACACACGACCGCGATGGTGCTGCGGCGCTGGGTGCCGACCGTCGCGCAGCGGCCGGACTGGATCATCTGCTTCCTCGGCGGCAACGACGTCACGCGCGTCGGCCCGGAGCCGACCAAGTCGCAGGTGAGCACGGCGGAGACGGTGGCCAACCTGCGGGAGCTGCACCGCATCGCCGCGGCGCGCGCCGACGCCTCGTGGGTGTGGATCACGCCTGCGCCCGTGCACGAGGAGCGTGTCGCCGCGTTCCCGCCGTTCCGGATGGGCGAGTCGACGTGGCGCAACGACGACATCGTCGCGCTCACCGAGGCGATGCGGGACTTCCCCGAGCCCGTCGTCGACCTGACGACCGTCTTCGGCGTCCCCGCCGCCGACGACCTGCAGGGCCCGGACGGTGTGCACGCCTCGCTCGCCGGCCAGCAGGCCGTCACCCGCGCGCTCGTCACCCGCCTCGTCTCGTAGGTTCTGTCGCGACGACGACGGGCGGCGGGAGGGGCACATGGGTGAGGTCGGCGTACCGGGGCTGCTGCGCCGGGTGCTCGGGGACCGGGCCGACCAGGTCGTGCTCCGTACGCTGCCCGCGATGGACGGCCGCGAGGCGTTCGAGGTCGACACCGACGCGGCGGGACGGGTCGTGCTCGCCGGCACCGGCCCGGTGGCGCAGGCGGCCGCCCTGCGCGCGTACCTGCGGGAGCGCTGCGCCACGCAAGTGACGACCGACGTCTCGCAGCCGGACCTGCCCGACCGGTTGCCCGGCGGTGAGCCCCTACGGCGCGAGGCCGCGTTCGCGCACCGATACCACTTCAACGTCGTGACCTATGCCTACACCGCCGTGTGGTGGACTGGCCGCGCTGGGAACGCGAGCTCGACCGGCTCGCCCTGCACGGGGTGAACCTGCCGTTCGTGCTCACCGGCCACGAGGCCGTGATCCAGCGCGCGTTCCGCGGCCTCGACCCGGGCCTGGACGACGCCGGCGTCCGTGCCTTCCTCGGCGGTCCGGCGTACCTCCCGTTCGTCACCATGGGCTGCCTCGCCGGGTGGGACGGGCCCGCGACGCAGGGCTGGGTCGACCGGCGCGCGGAGCTGGGCGCGCGGGTGATCGGCCGTGCGCGCGAGCTCGGCATGCGCCCGGTGCTCCCCGGCTTCGCCGGGCACGTACCGCAGCAGCTCGCCGGTCGTGCCTCGACCCAGGTCGTGGACTGGACCGGCTTCACCACCCACGCGCTCGACCCGACCGATCCTCTCTTCGCCGACCTGGGGGAGCGGTACGTCGCCGCGCAGCGTGAGCTGTTCGGCGGCACCGACCACCTCTACCTGGCCGACCCGTTCATCGAGTCGGTGCCGCCGGCGCAGACGCTCGACGAGGTGGCCGCGACCGCGGCGGCCGTGTACGAGGGCATGCGCCGCGGCGACCCCGACGCGACCTGGGTGTTCCAGAGCTGGCCGTTCACGTACCAGGAGGACTACTGGAGCGCGGACCGGATCCGCGCGTTCCTCGGCGCCGTGCCCGACGACCGGACGATCATCCTCGACCTGTGGTCGGAGCACCGGCCGGTGACGGCCGCGCTCGGCTCCGGCAAGCCGTGGCTGTGGTGCATGCTGCACAACTTCGGCGGCCGGCCGGGGATGTACGGCAAGCTCGGGACGGTCGCGACGGCACCAGCGGCGTCGGGTGCGGTCGGCCTCGGCGCCACCATGGAGGACGACCGCGGCGACCCGGTGCTGTACGAGCTGCTCGCCGACGTCGCCTGGTCGGGCGCGGTCGACCTCGACTCCTGGCTCCCCGGCTGGGTCGACGCCCGTTACGGCCGGGTCGACGCGGAGACGGGTGACGCGCTGCGCCGGGCGTGGGGGCTGCTGCGCGACACCGTGTACGCCGCCGACGCGCCTGGCCCGCCGGGCGCGGTGCTGCTGCGCAGGCCGGTGGCCGACGGCGACCTCGTGCCGGCGCCGTTCCTGCTGTCCGAGGCGCCGCGGTGGCGGCAGGTGCCGGACGAGCTGTGGACCGCGTGGGAGCTGCTCGCCGGGGCGGCCACCGCGATCGCCAGCACCGGCCCCGACGCGGCCCGGACCGCGATAGGTCGCGACCTCGCCGACGTCGCGTACCTCGTCGTCGGCACGCTCGGCGACCACGCGCAGGCCGAGGCGGCGTCGGCGTACCTCGCCGGCGACGAGGCCGCCTTCGCCGCGGCGGCACGCCGGTTCCTCACCGGCATCGAGGACCTCGAACGGCTGCTCGCCACCCGCCCCGAGTACCTGCTCGGCCGGTGGCTCGCCGACGCGGCCTCGTGGGGAGAGACCGGCGACGAGCGGCATGCGTACGAGGCCGACGCGCGCCGCATCCTGACGCTCTGGGGTCCACCCGACGGGGCGCTCGTCGACTACGCGCGGCGCGGCTGGTCCGGCCTGCTCGGGACGTACTACCTCCCGCGCTGGCGCCGCTGGGTCGACGCGCTCGGCTCGGCGCTGCGGGCCGGCCGCCCGGTCGACCCGGTGGCGTTCGACGCCGACCTGCGCACGTTCGACGCCGCCTGGGTCGAGGACGGCCCCGCAGCTGGAACCCTGCCGACCGAGCCGTCCGGCGACACCGCCGCCGTCGCCTGCGACCTGTACGCCCGCTGGCACTCCCGGCCGACTTGACATGGCACTACCGGCAGCTGAGCCACTTGACATGGCACTACCTGGTCGAATGCCACCTGCGTCCCGATTTGTCGCCGGTAGTGCCATGTCAAGTGAGCAACCTCCCCGGTAGTGCCATGTGAGGTGGCAACGACCCACGGTCCACAAATCGACCGCCGGGTCTCGTGCCGCGGGTACCTGCGGCCGACGGTACGGGTATGGACGACGCGAAACCCCGGCTGCTCGCCGGTCTCCTCGACCTGGTGCTGCCGCTGTGGTGCGCGGGCTGCGGGCGGGTGCCCGGCCGGCTCTGCGCCGGCTGCACCTCCCGGCTCGCCGCCCCGGCGTACGCGGCGGAGCCGCGGCCGCCGCCGCCGGGGCTCCCGCCGGTGTGGGCCGCGGCGCCGTACGACGGGCCGGTGCGCGCCGCGCTGCTCACCTACAAGGAGCGCGGCCGGCACGGGCTCGCCGGTCCGCTGGGCGCGGCGCTGGCACGTGCCCTGGCCGCGGCCGCGCCGTCCGATCACGCGGCGCCGGTGCTGGTCGTGCCCGTGCCCTCGACCCGGCAGCGACTGCGTGAGCGCGGGTACGACCCGCTCGCCGGGCTCGTCACCCGGGCGCTCGGGCACGCGCGCGACGGGCCCGACCGGTGGCGGTACGCGCCGGTGCTCCGCCACGTGCGGCGGGTCGCCGACCAGTCGGGGCTCGACGCGCGGGCCAGGTCTGCCAACCTCGCGGGTGCGCTCGGGGTCGCGCGGGCCGACGTCGGCGCGGTCGCCGGGCGGTCCGCGGTCGTCGCCGACGACGTGCTCACCACCGGCGCCACCCTGGCCGAAGCGGCACGCGCGCTGCGTGCGGCCGGCGCCGAGGTCGTCGGTGCCGCCGTCCTGGCCGCGACGCCCCGCCGGTTCTGAGCCGCGCGGGCGGGTTCTGAGATGAGGGGAAGGTTCTCCGTACGCTCTACTGACAGACAGCTTCTCGTGGGCTAGCGTTCGGTCATTGGGCGTTTGAGGCCTACGGTGAGTAGTCGGCACCAGGAGGTGGTCGCGTGTCGGTGACCGCTCAGCGGCGAGAGCCGGAGTGCCGGGCCCGTAGTCGGTTGGCGCGCATGCGCGCGGCCACACAGCACGATGCCCCGCGGGCTACCAGCGGAAACGGCCGTTCCTCACGCCCACCGGTCGAGTCGAGCATGTCGCGAGGAGGGGGATCGTCCGTGCAGATCGTTGTCAAGGGACGTCACGTCAAGGTGCAGGACCGGTTTCGTCGGCATGTGACCGAGAAACTGACCAAGGTGGAGCGGCTCGTCGACGGCGCCGTCGCACTCGACGTGCTGGTCTCGAAGGAACGCAACCCGAGGCAGGCGAGCGTCTCGGACAGGGTCGAGATCACGGCGCGCTCCCCCGGGCTCGTCGTGCGGGCCGAGGCGCGGGCCGCCGACCAGTACTCCGCCTACGACAGCGCGTGGGCGAAGCTGGAGTCGCGCCTGCGCAAGCTGAAGGACAAGCGCAAGATCCACCGCGGGTCGAGGTCTCCGGTGTCGGTGGCCACCGCGACGGCGCCGCTCGCCGACGGACTCGTCGAGCCCTCCGCCAACGGCACGTCACCCGGCGACGAGCATGACTCCGAGGACCAATCGATCGTCCCCGTCGAGATGGAAGGCGACGGTCCGCTCGTCGTCAGGGAGAAGTCCCACCCCGCGGGCCCCATGTCGATCGACCAGGCGCTGCTCGCCATGGAGCTGGTCGGCCACGACTTCTACCTCTTCCGCGACACCGCGACCGACAAGCCGAGCGTCGTCTACCGCCGGCGCGGCTACGATTACGGCGTCATCCGCCTCGAGGAGGAGCGGGCCACGCAGGAGGCGTAGGCGACTCGGCGCGCCCCGGCAACTGGGAAGGCTGACCTTGCAGACCCCGACGCAGGGCTCCTTGCCGACGCCCGCCGCCCCTGCGCCGGACGCGCAGACCGACCCGATCCGGGTGCTCATCGTCGACGACCACGCGCTGTTCCGGCGCGGCCTCGACCTCACCCTCCGCCAGGAGGGCGACATCGAGGTCGTCGGCGAGGCGTCCGACGGGCGCGAGGCGGTGCGGCAGGCCGTCGACCTGCTGCCCGACGTCATCCTGCTCGATGTCCGCATGCCGCGCGGACACGGCATCGACGCCTGCTCGGCCATCCACTCCGAGGTGCCGAGCGCGAAGCTCGTGATCCTGACGATCAGCGACGAGGAGGCCGACCTCTTCGAGGCGGTCAAGGCCGGGGCGTCCGGCTACCTGCTCAAGTCGATCCCCGTCGACGAGATCGCGTCGGCCGTCCGTGCGGTGCACGGCGGGCACTCGCTGATCCCGCCGTCGATGGCGTCGAAGCTGCTCACCGAGTTCGCGGCCATCGCGAAGCGGGCCGACGGTGCACGCCAGCAGCTGCCCGCCCCCCGGCTCACCGACCGTGAGATGCAGGTGCTCGAGCTCGTGGCGCGGGGGATGAGCAACCGCGACATCGCCGCCGACCTCACCATCTCCGAGAACACCGTGAAGAACCACGTGCGCAACATCCTCGACAAGCTGCAGCTCCACTCACGCATGGAGGCGGCGCTGTACGCGGTCCGCGCGAAGCTCTTCGACGCGCAATGAGCGCAGGCGCGTGGACCAATGAGCGCAGGAGCTGACGAGCGAGCGCGGATTCATGACACCGGCGCCGGCTCGTCGACGTCGGGTGAGACGTGCGCCGCGTCGTCGGTCCGGACGCGCCGCAGCCAGATCGCGGCCAGGACCGCTGCGACCGCGAGGCCGGCGGCGCTGACGACGGCGACGACCTGCATGCCGCCGACGAACGCCTCGCGCGCGGCCCGGACGAGCGCGCCTGCCAGCGGCTCGGGCAGGGAGTCGGCGACGTGCACCGCGCCACCGAGCGTGTCCCGGGCGGCCGACGCGACGTTCGCCGGCAGGCCGGCGGGTGAGGTGCCGGAGAGTTCCGACCGGTAGACCGCGGCGCCGATGCTGCCGAGCACGGCGATGCCCAGGGCGCCGCCCAGCTCGTTGCCGGTCTCGGAGAGCGCTGACGCGGCGCCGGCCCTGGTCGGCGGTGCCGTGGCGATGACCATGTCGGTGGCCAGGGTCGTCGCCATGCCGACGCCGGCGACCATGAGCGTCGCGCCGCCGAGCAGCAGGGCCACGTGCGACTCGACGTCGACGAGGGCGATCACGGCGAAGCCGAGGGCACAGACGGCGAGGCCGAGGCCGACGACCGTTCCCGGCCTGACCCTGCGCACCAGCATGGTCGCGACGGTGACGCCGACGAGCATGCCGGCGACCACCGGCAGGTTGCACAGGGCGGCGGTGAACGGCCGCATCCCGTGGACGAGCTGGAGGTACTGCGTCGTGTACAGGCCGGAGCCCGCCACCGCGAGGATGGCGATCGTGCCGGTGACGATCGAGATGCTGAACGCCCGGTGCCGGAACAGTCGCACGTCGAGCGCCGGCTCGCTGAGTCGGCGCTGGCGGACGACGAACAGCGCGCCCACGGCGAGACCGGCGACCAGGGAGGCGCCGGCCCACGGGTCCGCGCCGTGCTCGGCGAACCGCTTGACCCCGTAGATCACCGCGAGCACCGCGGCGAGTGACATGCCCGCCCCCGCGAGGTCGAAGCGTCCCGGGCTCGGGTCGCGGGACTCCGGCAGCAGCATCCGGCCGAGCACGAGGAGCAGCAGCATGACCGGGACGTTGACGAGGAACACCGAGCCCCACCAGAAGTACTCGAGCAGCAGTCCACCCGCGATCGGGCCGACCACGGCGCCCCCGGCGAACGCGGACGTCCATGCGCCGATCGCGGTGCGGCGCTGCCGCGGGTCGGGGAACATCGTGCGGATCAGCGACAGGGTCGAGGGCGCCAGCGTCGCGCCGGCGATGCCGAGCAGGGCCCGGGTCGCGATGAGCATCTCGGCGCTCGTCGCGTACGCCGCGATGACCGACGCCAGCCCGAACGCGACCGCGCCGGCGAGCAGCAGCCGGCGCCGTCCGATCCGGTCGCCGAGCGTGCCCATCGTGAGCAGCAGGCCGGCCAGGCAGAAGCCGTACACGTCGAGGATCCACAGCAGCTGACCGCTGCTCGGCCCGAGGTCCGCGCTCAGGAACGGCAGCGCCATGAACAGCACCGACAGGTCCATCGACACCAGCAGGGCGGGGAGGAGCAGGACGACCAGGCCGAGCCAGGCGCGCCGGCCGGCGCGGGTCGCGTTCGCCATGAGGGCGACTATACAAATGTCTATGACTTATGTATAGGACGCTTGTCTAGAAAGTCGCTACGATCGGCGCATGGGACACCGAGAGGACCTGCTGGTCGGCGCCCTGCGCTGCCTCACCGAGCGCGGCTACGCCCGCACGACCGCACGCGACATCGTCGCGGCGTCCGGCACCAACCTCGCGTCGATCGGCTACCACTTCGGCTCGAAGGACGCCCTGCTGTACGAGGCCCTGATGGCGATCTTCGACCAGTGGGGCGACCAGATCGACGTGGCCACGGCGGACGACGACGCGAGCCCGCTCGAGCGGTTCGGGTCGATGTTCGGCAGCATCGTGGCGTCGTTCGCGAACGGTCACGAGATGCTCGTCGCGAGCATCGAGGTGATGGCGCAGGCCGAGCGGGTGCCCCAGATCCGCGAGCACTTCCGCGACGACTACGAGCAGGCACGCGAGGAGCTGGCCGCCTCCGTGCTGGCCGACGCCGAGCCCGTGGACGACGAGTCCGCGCGTGCCGTCGGGTCGTTCGTGCTCGCCCTGCTGAACGGCCTCGCCCTGCAGTGGATGATCGACCCCGAGCGTGCGCCGTCGGGCGCCGACATGGTGACCGCGCTCCGCGTGCTCGCCGGTCGCGAGGCGAGCGCGGCCGGGGACGGGTCGTAACATCGCAGCATGACCGTGTTTCCCGCCGCCCTCCTCCGCTCCGCTCCTCGCTCACGCCCGCCGGGTGTCGCGCGTCCGGGTCGCGTTCTCGCTGCGATGCTCACTCCGGAGGTCGCCTCATGACCGACCTCCCCCTGCGCGAGTCCGTCCGCCACGCCATGCCCGCGGTCCGGTCCGCTCTCGAAGACCTCGTCCGCATCCCGTCGGTCTCGGCCGACCCCGGTTCGGCCGCCTCGGTGCGGGACAGCGCCGAGCGGACCGCGGAGCTGTTCCGCGAGGCGGGTGCGCCGGACGTCGAGATCCTGCAGGTGGAGGACGGGCAGCCGGCGGTCGTCGCGCGCTGGCCGGCTCCCGAGGGCATGCCGACGGTGCTGCTGTACGCGCACCACGACGTGCAACCGGTCGGCGACCGGACCGCGTGGCGCACCGACCCGTTCGAGCCCACGCTGCGCGACGGCCGGCTGTACGGGCGCGGCACGGCCGACGACAAGGCCGGGGTCGCCCTGCACCTCGCCGCGATCAAGGCGCACGGCGGGAGACCGCCGATCGGGGTGACCGTCTTCGTCGAGGGCGAGGAGGAGATCGGCAGCCCGAAGCTCGCGCCGTTCCTGGAGAAGTACCGCGACCTGCTCGCCGCCGACGTCATCGTGCTGGCCGACTCGATGAACTGGAAGGTCGGCGTCCCCGCGCTCACCGTCTCGCTGCGCGGGCTCGCCGAGTGTTTCGTCGAGGTGCGCACGCTCGCCGGAGCCGTGCACAGCGGCATGAGCGGCGGCATCGTCCCGGACGCGCTCAGCACGCTGTGCCGGGTGCTCGCCAGCCTGCACGACGACGACGGCACCGTGGCCGTCGAGGGACTGGTGTCGGACGAGAGCGACCCGCTCGACCTCACCGAGGAGCGGGTGCGCGCCGAGACCGGCGCGGTCGACGGGCTGCAACTCGTCGGCACCGGCTCGCTCACGTCCCGGATGTGGAGCAGGCCCGCGGTCTCCGTGCTGGCCGTCGACGCGCCCCGCATCGCCGACGCGGTCAACGTCCAGGTCCCCGTCGCGCGGGCGAAGGTGAGCATGCGGATCGCGCCGGGCGACGACGCCGTCCGGGCGCAGGAGGCGCTGCGCCGCCACCTCGAGACCCACGTGCCGTGGGGCGCGCAGGTCACCGTCACGCCGGGGGAGCTCGGGCAGGGGTACCGGGTCCCCGCCGACGGCCCCGCGTACGACGCCGCACGCGCGGCGTTCGGTGCGGCCTGGGGTCACCCGCCCGTCGACGTCGGCGTCGGCGGATCGATCCCGTTCCTCGCGGCGTTCAACGCCGTGTTCCCCGACGCCGCGCTCCTCGTCACCGGCGTCGAGGACCCCGACGCCGGTGCGCACGGCACGAACGAGAGCCTCCACCTGGCCGAGTTCGAGCACGCGTGCGTCGCCGAGGCGCTGCTGCTCACCGAGCTCGCGGATCGGCTGACGGAGCACTAGATGGAGAGATCGGCGACGCACGCCGCGAGGCGGACGTCGCGGGTGACTCCGTCGCGCGCGTCCTCCGTCCTGCTGCTCCTCGGGGTGCTGCTCATCGCGGCGAACCTGCGACCGACGCTGCTCAGCGTCGGCCCGTTGCTGCCGATGATCCGGGCGAGCGAGGGCCTGTCGGCGAGCGGGGCGGGCGTGCTCAACGCGCTGCCGCTCGTCGCGTTCGCCGGCACCTCGATCCTCGTGCCGCGGGCCGGCCGCCGGCTCGGCATCGAACGCGCGCTGCTCGTCGCGCTCGTCGTCCTCGCCGTCGGCACGGTGCTGCGGTCGCTGCCGTCGCTCGGTGCACTGTTCGGCGGCACGGTGGTGCTGTGCGTCGGCATCGCCGGCGCCAACGTGCTGCTGCCCAGCCTGATCAAGCGCGACTTCCCCGCGCGGGTGAGCGTGATGACCGCGTTCTACGGGGCGACGATGACGATCGTCTCCGCCGTCGCGGCGGGCGTGGCGGTGCCCCTGGCCTCGGTGCTGCCCGGCGGGTGGCGCGGCTCGCTCGCGTGCTGGGTGGTGCTGACCGCCGTCGCGATCGCCGTCTGGGCGGTCGCGGCGACCCGCGTCCCGGGACGCACCGCATCCGTCGGCGCGACATCGCCGGTGGGCATCCCGTGGCGGTCCGCGCTGGCGTGGCAGGTCACGGTGTTCATGGGCCTGCAGGCGTTCGCGTTCTACGTGCTCGTGGGCTGGCTGCCCACCCTGCTGCACAGCTACGGCATGAGCGACGAACGCGCGGGCCTGATGCTGCTGCTGTCGCAGGGCGTGAGCGTGGTGACGTACCTGCTGAGCCCGCTCGCGATACGGCGCTTCTCCGACCAGCGGTTCGTCGCGGCCGCGACGGCGCTCCTGCAGGCCGGCGGCTGGCTGGGCCTCATGCTCGCTCCCGGCCTGGCCGTCGTGTGGGTCGTCGTGCTCGGGGTGGCGCTCAGCGTCTCGATGGTCCTGGCCCTGTCGTTCTTCAGCCTCCGTGCCGCCGACCCGCACGGTGCCGCGGCCCTGTCCGGCATGGGCCAGTCGCTCGGCTACCTGCTGGCCGCGGCAGGTCCCGCGATCTTCGGGGTGCTCGGCGAGGTCACCGGCGGCTGGACGGTCCCGCTGGTCATCGTCACCGCGATCGCCGTCGGCCTCGCGACGACCGGCCTCTTCGCCGGCCGCGACCGCCAGGTGACCGGCGACCAGCCGTCCTGACCGGGCACGTCGGTCGCGGTCGCCCCCGACCCCCGCTGGGGACCCCGGTCGGGGTGCGGGCGACCGTTGGGGACCCCGGTGGGGTGCGCTCAGGCGACGTCGAGGACGAGGCCCGGTCTCGCGACGGTGATCGGGCCGTCGTAGGCGGTGGCCGCCGCGCGGCGCGCGTCGGCCGGGTCGGTGCCGGGCCACAGGTGGGTGAGGACCAGGTGGCCGACACCGGCCCGCGCGGCGTAGCCGCCGGCGTCGCGTGCGCTGCCGAGCCGTCCCGCCTCCTCGGCGGGGACGGCGTCGGTGTGCGTGGCCTCGCAGAGAAAGACGTCGGCGTCGCGGGCGAGGTCGACGACCGCGGGGCTCGGGCCGGTGTCGCCGGTGTACGCGAGCACGGAGCCCGCGACGCCGATCCGGTAGCCGTTGTCGGGCACGCTGTGCGGCAGGTCGAACGCCTCGACGTCGTACGGCCCGACGCGGCGGACGTCGCCCGCGGGGAAGTCGTGCAGCGTGTACGCGCCGGCCAGCATGCCGGGTCGGTCGAGTGCGAGCACCGCGTCGAGCGCGCCGGGCGGCGCGTACACCGGGAGTGCGGGCGGCGGGACGTCACGTAGGGCCAGTGACCGCAGCAGCGGGTTGAGGTCGGCGCAGTGGTCGGGGTGGCGGTGGGTGACGAGCACCGCGTCGACGTCGTCGGGCTGGTGGGTGCGCAGCAGCGCGGGCATCGTCGCGTACCCGGGGTCGACGAGCAGCGTGAAGTCCTCGTGCTCGACGAGGTAGCCGCTGCACGGCTGGTCGGCCGTCGGCCAGGCGCCGCAGCCGCCGAGCACGGTGAGTCTCACACCTACCTCCTAGGCGCGCTTGACGGCGAGCCGCAGCGGTTCCGCGAGGTGCGCGGGCGTGACCTGCTCGACCCGGACATCGTCGCAGCCCACCCAGCGTGCCGCCTCGCGTAACGCCGTGGCCATCGGCCCGACCGTCGACCTGCGGGCGAGCGACACCTGCCGCGCGACGACGGTGGAGTTCTCGCGTGCGGGGTCGACCCGCCCGGCGAGCTCGCCGCCGGTGAGCAGCGGCATGGCGAAGTAGCCGTGGATCCGCTTGGGCCTGGGGACGTACGCCTCGAGCCGGTGGGTGAAGTCGAAGAGCCGTTCGGTGCGGCGGCGGTCCCAGACGAGGGAGTCGAACGGCGACAGCAGGGTGGTGCGGCAGCGTCCGGTCGGGGTGTCGGCTAGCGCGTCGGGGTCGGCCCATGCGTCGACACTCCACCCCTCGACGGCGACGGGGACCAGGCCGGTGGCGGGCAGCACGGCCTCGACCTGGTCGATCCTGACCCGAACGTAGTCGGCGAGGTCGGCCTTCGCCGCGACCCCCATCGCGCGTCCGGCGCCGGCGACGAGCCGGGTGAGGCAGGTCTCGTCGTCCTCGTCGTACCGGAGCTCGGCCGGCACCGCCCGCTCGCTCAGCTCGTAGATGCGGCGCCACCCGCGCCTCTCGACGCAGACGGCGTCGCCGATGTCGAGCAGCCACTCGACCGCGATCTTGACGTCGGACCAGTCCCACCACGGCCCGCCCTTCTTGGCGCCGCCGAGGTCGGTGGCCGACAGCGGTCCCTCGGCCCGCAGCTGGGCGTGCACCTCGCGCACGGTGCGCTCGTGCACCTGGTGCCACCGGCGGCCCTTCGCGCGGCGCTCCCGCCGCCGGAACGCGTAGTGCGGCCACTCCTCGAGCGGCAGGATGCAGGCGGCGTGCGACCAGTACTCGAACGTGCGGGGCGGCTGCGCCCAGTACGCCCGCTCGACCCGGGGGCGGCCGACGGCGCCGAGGCGCGCGTACGGCACCAGCTCGTGCGAGCGCGCCAGCACCGAGATCGTGTCGAGCTGCACCGCGCCGAGACGGCGCAGGACCGCGCCGGTGTCACGCACGTCGCGGGGCCCGTAGAGGCCCTGGGCACGCAGCGCCAGCCGGCGCGCGTCGGTGCGGCTGAGGATGGCCTGCGGGCGGGGAGCCTTGCTCATGAGTCAGGAGCGTACGGACCCGCGCCGACAGTGGCCGGGGGTCAGTTGGAGGCGGCGGTGCTGTCGCGCCTGGCGGAGGTCTCCGCGGCGGCGTCGACGGGCTCGCCGCTCACGTCGGGGGCGTCGCCCGGCACGGCTGGTTCGAGCCGGTCGCGGGAACGCTCGGTGACCGTGCCGTGGATCGGGCTGACGTGGTCCTCGGCGTCGGCCTCGTGCAGCGGGTCGAGCTCGACGTCGGCGAAGATGTCGACCGCGACGGCGAAGATGCCGCCGACCACGACCACGCCCACCGAGATCCAGAAGAGCAGCCAGTTACCCAGGATGAGAGCGACTCCACCGAGGGTGAAGCCGGCGAGGATGATCACGACGGCTATCCACGACACCGCACGGCCCCGGTTGCGCTCGCCGTCCGCCATCTTCGCCTCACTCGCTCTCACGCTTGGACGCGCTCGCCTCCTCGCTCGCCTCCGGCAGGCGCCGCGACGACACCCTGCCCCGTCCGGCAGGCGTCGCGACCCCTACCTGCGGCTCGCTCGTCAGCTCCTGCGCTCACGCCGATCCTGTCCGGGCCAGTATGCCGTGTCGGGTCCGATTCCGTCCGGCGGCATGACCACTCCCGGCGAGGCGCTCTACCATGGGTCGGACGAGGGTAGTGCCGTCGGCAACTGCCCCGGCCACGCGCATGCCATCCGAGGAGTCAATTCCAGTGCCGGTACTCATCGACAAGATCCTTCGCGTAGGCGAGGGGAAGCAACAGCGAGAGCTGCGTCGGATCGCGTCGCGGGTGAACTCCATCGAGGACGATTTCACCGAGATGTCCGACGAGGAGCTCCGCGAGCAGACCGACGACTTCCGCAAGCGCTTCGAGAACGGCGAGTCCCTCGACGACCTCATCTACGAGGCGTTCGCGACGGTCCGGGAGGCCGCCAGGCGCACGCTGGGGCAGCGGCACTACGACGTCCAGCTGATGGGCGGCGCGGCGCTGCACAAGGGCAACGTCGCCGAGATGCGCACCGGTGAGGGCAAGACTCTCGTCTCCACCCTGCCGGCCTACCTCAACGCGATCGCCGGCGAGGGCGTCCACATCGTCACGGTCAACGACTACCTGGCCAAGCGCGACGCCGAGTGGATGGGCCGCGTCCACCAGTTCCTCGGCCTCGAGGTGAGCGTCGTGCACCCCGAGCTCAACCACGCCGCCCGGCGCAAGGCGTACGCCGCCGACATCACCTACGGCACCAACAGCGAGTTCGGCTTCGACTACCTGCGTGACAACATGGCCGGCTCCCTCGACGAGTGCGTGCAGCGCGGGCACTTCTTCGCCGTGGTCGACGAGGTCGACTCCATCCTCATCGACGAGGCGCGCACCCCGTTGATCATCAGCGGCGCCGCCGACCAGGCCACCAAGTGGTACGCGGAGTTCGCGAAGATCGCCCCCCGCCTCAAGCGCGAGGCCGACTACGAGATCGACGAGAAGAAGCAGACCGTCGGCATCCTCGAGACCGGCGTCGACAAGGTCGAGGACCACCTCGGCATCGAGAACCTCTACGAGGCCGGCAACTCGATGCTCGTCAGCTTCCTCAACAACGCGATCCGCGCCAAGGAGCTCTACAAGAAGGACAAGGACTACGTCGTCACCGACGGCGAGGTCCTCATCGTCGACGAGTTCACCGGTCGCATCCTCTACGGGCGCCGCTACAACGAGGGCCTGCACCAGGCGATCGAGGCGAAGGAGGGCGTGGCGATCCAGCAGGAGAACCAGACCCTCGCCACGATCACGCTGCAGAACTACTTCCGCATGTACAAGCGGCTCTCCGGCATGACCGGCACGGCCATGACCGAGGCCAACGAGTTCTGGAAGACCTACAAGCTCGGCGTCGTCCCGATCCCGACCAACAAGCCGATGATCCGCGCGGACGAGGCCGACGTCGTCTACAAGACCGAGGAGGCGAAGTTCGACGCGGTCGCCGACGACGTCGCCGACCGGCACGACGAGGGCCAGCCCGTCCTCATCGGCACCACCAGCGTGGAGAAGTCCGAGTACCTGTCCCGGTTGCTGAAGCGCCGCGGCGTCACGCACGAGGTCCTCAACGCGAAGTACCACGCCAAGGAGGCGACGATCGTCGCCAAGGCGGGACGCAAGAGTGCCGTCACCGTCGCGACCAACATGGCCGGTCGCGGTACCGACATCGTCCTCGGCGGCAACCCCGAGTTCGAGGCCGACCTCGAGCTGCACAAGAAGGGCCTGACCCCGCTCGAGACCCCCGAGGAGTACGAGGCGGAGTACACCGACGTCCTGTCGGCGTGGAAGGAGAAGGTCGCGGAGGAGCACGAGGAGGTCGTCGAGCTCGGCGGCATGTACGTCCTCGGCACCGAGCGGCACGAGTCCCGCCGCATCGACAACCAGCTGCGCGGCCGGTCCGGCCGCCAGGGCGACCCGGGCGAGTCGCGGTTCTACCTGTCGCTCGAGGACGAGCTGATGCGGCGTTTCAACGCCAACGTCGTCGACTCGGTGATGACCCGGCTGAACATCCCCGACGACGTGCCGATCGAGTCCAAGATGGTGACCCGTTCCATCCGCTCGGCGCAGACCCAGGTCGAGCAGCAGAACTTCGAGACACGCAAGAACGTCCTGAAGTACGACGAGGTCATGAACCGCCAGCGCGAGGTCATCTACTCCGAGCGCCGGCAGGTGCTCGAGGGCGCCGACCTCTCCGACCAGGTCCACGACATGATCGACGACGTCGTCGAGGCGTACGTACGCGGCGCGACCGCGGAGGGGTTCTCCGAGGACTGGGACCTCGACCAGCTCTGGACCGCCTTCAAGACCCTGTACCCGGTCAGCGTCACCCTCGACGAGCTCGAGGAGGAGTCCGGCGGACGCGAGGGGCTCGCGGCCGAGCTGATCGAGGAACGCATCAAGGAGGACGCGCACGAGGTCTACGCGCAGCGCGAGGAGGAGCTCGGCTCCGACGGCATGCGCGAACTCGAGCGCGACGTCATGATGGAGGTGCTCGACCACAAGTGGCGCGAGCACCTGTACGAGATGGACTACCTCAAGGAGGGCATCGGGCTGCGCGCGATGGCCCAGCGCGACCCGCTGATCGAGTACCAGCGGGAGGGCTTCGAGCTCTTCACGTCGATGATGGACGCCATCAAGGAGGAGTCCATCGGCGTCCTGTTCAACGTCGACCTCGAGCAGCGCGTGGCGTTGAAGGCGGCCAGGGCGGCGGCGAAGGCGGACGCCGAGGCCGACTCCGATGCCGAGGCCGTGACCGGCGGCGGTGTGGGCGATGACGAGGCGGCGGACGAGAAGCCGGCTCGTCCGGCCGTCCAGGCCAAGGGTTTCACCGGTTCGAAGAAGCCGCAGCGGCTCTCGTACTCGGCGCCCAGCCTCGACGGCGACGGTGACAGCGAGGCCGGCCGCACCAAGGCGGCCACGGCGACGGACGACGACGAGTTCGCCGGCACCTCACGCAACGCGCCGTGCCCGTGCGGCTCGGGCCGCAAGTTCAAGCGCTGCCACGGCGACCCGCGAAACCGCGAGTAGCCCCGGGTCGGTCAGGCGAGCTCGAACGCGGTGCAGCGCCAGCGGCCGCGCCACGGCTCGAGTCGCAGCGCGACCGCGCGGACACGGTCACCGCGCCGGACGAGTGCGCAGGCCTCGGCGACCGTCGGCGTCGGGCGGGAGACGCGCACCGACCTCACGTGCACCGGCGGGCGTGGCGTCAGGTCGACGGTGGGCCGGGTGCGGGCGAGGGTGAGTGCCCGCTCGGTGACGGCCTCGTAGACGCCGTCGGACGTCCACGGCAGCAGCTGTCCGTGCGGCCGCAGACCAGTGAGCGCCTCGAGGAGCGCCTGCGCCAGCCGGCCGATCCACGGCCGGTGGAGCTCGGGCAGCGGACCGTCCGACTCGTCGTCGTCCGGGTCGTCGACCGGCACCTCGTGCGTCAGGTCGGCCTGCGGATCGGAGACCAGGCGGAGGGGCACGGGTCGGCGACGCGGTGCGGGCTCCGGCTGCGGCCGGGTGACGACGGGCGGCGCGATCGCCGGGGACGCGAGGGCGAGCGAGCCCTGCAGCCACGCGGCGGCGGTCGGGAGTGCGGGCACGTGCGCAGCCTCGTCGTCGTACGGCGGCTCGCTGTGCGGTGTCGGGAGGCGGTGCAACCGGGTCGGCGTACACGTGGTCATCTCGGGCTCCTCGGGAAGGTCGTCAGGACGCGGGTGCGCGCAGGCGCTGGCCGGGATGGATCAGGTCCGGGTCGGCGCCGACGACGCCGCGGTTGGCCGCGTACCACCGCGGCCATGCGCGGGCCACCTCCGCGGAGGACGGTCGGCCGGGCAGCTGCGCGGCCGCGAGGGACCAGAGGGAGTCGCCCCGCCGGACGACGACGGTCTGCGCGCGCTCGTGCGGGCGGCGCTTCTTCGGCGTGGTGACGGGGCGGTCGGGTGACGGCAGGCGTTCCTTCGCCGCCACACCGGGACCGGTGGCGGCGGTCCCGGCGCCGAGCGCGGGACCCGAGGCGGCCTGCGCGGAGTGGCCCGTCGTCGCGGTGACCGCGAGGGTCGCGCCGAGCGTGGCCTCGAGCAGCCGGCGGACCAGGGCGGGGGTCACGCGGCGGGCGAGTGCGGCGGCGCACCGCCCGAGGGCGCCCGGCAGCCGGCCGAGCAGGCAGAGCAGGAGGCAGCCCGCGAACCACGTCACGACGAGCCAGGCAGCGGTCGCGGTGGCGGCCGCGAGCGCGGACTCGTAGTCGAGGTGGCCGCCGCGGGCGATCAGGGCGAACGGCTCGGCGGACGCCCAGGCGAGCGCGCCGGTGAGCGCACCGACGCCGCCGAGCAGTGCCGCGAGGCGCCAGATCGCACCATGGAACCGGACGTTTGCACGCCGAACAGTCATGTTGACCCCTGAATCATATGTTTAGCTATGTTTGCTTTCATACGCCTCCACTGAGCCACGGTCAAGTGGGTGGTGCAGAATTCGTCCATGCGATGGGAGCGGCTCTTCGCCGACCTGGAGACCGAGCTCGCCGCCGCCGAGGCGGCCGAGCGCGACGTCGAGGTGGCGGAGCGCACCAGGGCCGAGGTGGCGAAGCTGCGCCTCGTCGACCGCCTGCGGGTGGCCGGCGAGGCGTCACTGACGGTCGAGCTCGCGGGCGTCGGGTCGTGGGCGGGCCGGGTCGTCGACACCGGTCCCGACTGGGTGCTGCTGCGCGGCGACCCGCGAGGCGACGCGCTGGTGGCGCTCGACGCGGTGCGCACCGTGAGCGGCCTGCCGCCGCGCTCGGCCGTGCCGGGCAGCGAGGGCCGGGTGGCCGAGCGCTTCCGCATCGGCGCCGTGCTGCGCGGCGTCGCGCGCGACCGGGCAGGCGTGCAGGTGTGGGTGCGTGACGGCCGCACGCACGCCGGCACGGTCGACCGGGTGGGCGCCGACTACCTCGAGCTGGCCGAGCACGAGCCCGACCTGCCACGACGCACGGCGGCGGTGCGCGGCGTGTGCCTGGTGCCGTTCGCCGCGCTGGCCGCGGTCGTCGTCAGTCCGCAGGTTCCTCGTCACCGGTGAACGGGTGGGCGCGGATGAACCGCTGGGTCTCGCTGTACTTCTGCTGGATGTAGTCCTCCAGCGCCTGCGCCTCGACCCGCCACTGCCCGCGGCCGCCGACCTTGATGGCCGGCAGCTCCCCGTTGCGCACCAGTGCGTACGCCTGCGACGCCGAGATGTTGAGCTCGTCGGCGACGTCGGACAGCCGGAGGAACCGCGGTGGCATGGCCGCAGTCTCCCACGACGACGCACCCCCGGAGCGGAGCCTCGGCGGATCTGGGGACAACCCGCCCGTCCGCCGGCCGGTTGTGCACAGCCACTTGGCTCCGGCGGTGGCCGTGGTGCAGCATGTCCGGCACTGCCACGAACTGTCGTGGAGGGGGAACGGATGAGCGGGGCAGCGAGATGACGACCGAGGGCATGCCGCCGGCCGCGCGGGTGCGTGGTCCGCGCTGGAAGGACGCCCGGTTGATCGTCGGGCTGCTGCTCGTGCTGGTGTCCGTCGCGGTCGGGGTGCAGGTGTTCCGCACCGCCGACCGCACGACGGCGGTGTGGGCGGCAGCGCGCGACCTCGACTCCGGTGCGGTCCTCGCCGCCGGCGACCTCGTCCAGCGCCGCGCCCGCCTGCTCGAGAGCACGTCGAAGTACGTCTCCGGCGCCCGGCCCCCGGTGGGCTACGTCGTCGTCCGTCCCGTGGGCGACGGTGAGCTGGTGCCGCGCGGCGCGCTCGTCACCCCGAGCAGGGCCCAGGAGCGGCGGTTGGTGACGGTGCCGGTGAGCCGCGGCCACCTGCCGGCCGGGCTCGCGGCGGGGCAGCGGGTCGACGTCTACGTCACGCCGACGAGCCGGGGCGGTGACACCGAGCCGGCCGCGCTCGTCGCGGCCGCGGCCGTCGTCGCCAGTGTGGGCGACTCCGGCGGGCGGCTCGGGTCGGCCGCCGGCGACGTCAGCGTGGTGCTGTCCGTGCCACCCGACCTGGTGCCCGGGCTCGTCGACGCCGTACGCCACGGCGAGGCCGACCTCGTCCGCATCCCACTCGGCAGCACGGCCACGGCGACGCCGCAGGGGAGCGGGAGCCCGTGAGCATCCCGGTGGTCACCGCGATCGCCGACACCCGCGCCGAGGCCGTCCTCGTCGCGACGCTCGACAAGGGAGACCGGTCGCTGCAGGTGGTCAGGCGGTGCGTCGACGTCGCCGACCTCGTCGCCACCGCGCAGGCGGGACTCGCTCGCGCGGCCCTGGTGTCCGCGGGTCTGCGCCGGCTCGACCGCGACGTGCTGGCGCGCCTCGCGGGCGCCGGCGTCGCCGTCGTCGGCGTCGTGCCTCCCGACGACGAGGCGGCCGAGCGCAGGCTGCGCCAGCTGGGCCTGACCGTCGTCGCGACGCTCGACGCCGACTCCGCCAGGCTGCACGCGGCGGTGCGCGAGGCACTGGCCGGTCGGCCCGCGGTCACCGACCCGTGGCCCGCGCGCGGGGAGCGTCCGGCGGGCGACACCGCCGCCCCGCTCGACGCCGGCGAGCCGGTCGACGGCCGCCTGGTCGCGGTCTGGGGACCCACCGGCGCGCCCAGCCGCACCTCGGTCGCGGCGGGCGTCGCGGGCGAGCTCGCCGAGCTCGGCGTCGGCACCCTGCTCATCGACGCCGACACCTACGGCGGCGCGGTGGCCCAGCTGCTCGGCCTGCTCGACGAGGCGCCGGGCCTCGCCGCCGTCGCGAGGCAGGCCAACGTCGGAGCCCTCGACGCCGCGGGCCTGCGGGCCGCGGCCAGGCGCGTCCACCCGCACCTGGGCGTGCTGACCGGACTCACCCGCGCCGACCGGTGGCCCGAGCTCGGCGCGGCCGCGCTCGACCGGGTCTGGGAGCTCGCGCGCACGGTCGTGCCGTACACGGTCGTCGACTGCGGCTTCTCGCTCGAGGAGGACGAGGAGCTCAGCTACGACACCACCGCGCCGCGGCGCAACGCCGCCACGATCTCCGCGCTCACCGCCGCGGACGACGTCGTCGCCTGCTGCGCCGCCGACGCGCTCGGCGTCCAGCGGTTCGTCCGCGGGTACGCCGAGCTGCGCGAGCTGGTGCCCGACACCCGGGTCCACGTGGTGTGCACGCGGGTCCGTCCCGGGCCGGTCGGTCCGCGTCCCGAGGCGCAGGTGGCGTCCGCGCTCGAGCGCTACGCCGGTGTCCGACCCGCCGCGATGGTCCCGGACGACCGCGCCGGCTACGACAAGGCGCTGGCCCGCGGCCGGTCGCTGATCGACGTCGCCCCCCGGTCGCCCGCGCGGGCGGCGTTGCGCACGTTCGCCGCCACTCTCGCCCGGACCGAACCCGTGAGGGGCACCCTCACCGTGCCATGACACGGTGAGGGTGCCACTCACGGGGCCAGCGCCCGGACGCGACCGACGCTCGTCGCCGCCCGTACGCTCACCGCCATGACGGTGATGCGTGAGGAGATCGCAGAACAGCCCGAGGCGTTGCGCCGCACGCTCGAGGCGGTGCTGCCCGAGGTGCCTGCGCTGGCGAGGCTCGGTGCCGAGACGCGGCAGGTGCTGTTCATCGCCCGCGGCTCCTCCGACAACGCGGCGGTGTACGGCAGGTACCTGGTCGAGGTGGGCGCGGGGCGCCTCGCGACGTTGAGCTCGCCGTCGGTCGCCACGACGTACGGCAGGCGCATCGACCTCGACGGCGTGCTCGCGGTGGCGCTGTCGCAGTCGGGACGCACCGAGGAGATCGTCGAGACGCTCGCGTGGGCGGCCGACTGCGGTGCCCGCACGGTGGCCGTGACCAACGAGGAGCACTCGCCGCTCGCGGCGTCGGCGGAGGTCGCCCTGCTCACCAGGGCGGGGGTCGAGCGGGCCGTGCCCGCGACGAAGACCTACACGACACAGCTCGCCGCCCTCGCCGTGCTCGGGCTCGCCCTCCGCGGCGACGACCCCGCGTTCCGCGAGGCGCTGCACCGGGTGCCCGACGCGGTGGCGGCCGTCATCGACCCGCACGACGGCGTCGCCGAGCTGGCCGGTCGGCTCACCGAGATCGACGGGCTCGTCGTCTCCGGACGCGGGTACGCCTACTCGACGGCTTTGGAGCTTGCGCTGAAGTTCAAGGAGGCCTGCTACGTCTCCGCCGAGGGACTCTCGTACGCCGACCTGCTGCACGGACCCATCGCCGTGCTCGACGGCGACACCCCGGTGCTGCTCGTCGCGCCGGGCGAGGGGCCGGTGCTGGCCGGCATGACGGCGCTCGCGCACCGGGCCCGCGCGCTCGCCTCGCCGGCGTACGTCATCGGCGGCGACGCCGGGCTCGTCGCGGCCTGCGACGCCCATGTGCCGGGGCCCGACCTGCCCGAGTACCTCGCCCCCATCGGCCTCGTGGTGCCCGGGCAGCTGCTCGTGGAGTCGGTCGCCCTGCGCATGGGCATCGACCCGGACGCTCCCCGCGGCCTGCACAAGGTCACCCAGACCGACGGCGCGTCCTAGCAGACCCGCCCGTGCGAGCATGAGGACGTACGCTGCACTGCTGACGCGCGCCCTGCGGAGGTGGTCGTGCCCGAACGGTTGAGTCCACTCGACGTGTCGTTCCTCTACATGGAGGAGCAGACCACGCCGATGCACGTCGGCACCCTCGCGCTCTTCGACGGCGACGACGCGTTCGACCTCGAACACCTCACCGGCCTGATCGAGCGGCGGATCGCGCGGGTGCCGCGCTACCGCCAGCGGGTGCGGCCGGTGCCCGGACGGCTCGCCAACCCGGTGTGGGTCGACGACCCGCACTTCGACGTCAACTACCACGTACGGCAGTCGGTGCTGCCGCGTCCCGGCACCGACGCGCAGCTGCGCGAGCTGGTCGGGCGGGTGATGAGCAGGCCGCTCGACCGCAACCGCCCGCTGTGGGAGATGTACCTCGTCGAGGGCATGGAGGAGAACCGGTTCGCGATCCTCAGCAAGACCCACCAGGCGCTCGTCGACGGCGTCACGACGGTCGAGATCGGGCAGGTGATCCTCGACGCGGAGGCGGCCGACCCGGTGGGGGAGCCGGAGCCCGAGTCGTGGCACGCGGGCCCGGAGCCGACCTGGCTCGATCTCGTCGGCGACGCCGCTGCCGGTGCGGTCAGGCGTCCGTCCATGGTGGCCGACACCGTCCGCAGCGCGGTCGGTGACATGCGGTCGGTCGCCGAACGCGCCTGGGACGCCGCGAGCGGCGTGTTCGCGGTGGCGACGACGGCCGTACGCCCGGCGCCCCCGTCGCCGCTGAACGGTGTCATCGGCAGCCACCGCCGCTACGCGACCGCGTCGACCGATCTGGAGGACTACCGGCGCATCCGCGACTCGCGGGAGATGCGCAGGGAGAGCACGGTCAACGACGTCGTCCTCGCAGTCGTGGCCGGTGCGCTGCGGGAGTGGCTGCTGATGCGCGGCGAGCCCGTCGCGCCGCAGACGACCGTCCGCGCGCTGGTCCCGGTGAGCGTGCGCGAGGACGAGCAGACCGGCCAGACCAAGAACGCCATCACGACCTACCTCGTCGACCTGCCCGTCGGCGAGAACAACCCGCTGATGCGGCTGCACCAGGTGACCTACGCGATGCGCGCGCACAAGGAGTCGGGCCAGGCGGTCGGCGCCAACACGCTCATCGCGCTGTCGGGCTTCTCGCCGACGACGCTGCACTCGGTCGCGGCCCGCACGGCGAGCGGGCTCTCGCGCCGGCTGTTCAACCTCGTCGTGACCAACGTGCCCGGCCCGCAGGTCCCGCTGTACGCGGGGGAGAGCCGCATGCTCGAGGCCTACCCCGTCGTGCCGCTCGCGAAGGGCCAGGCCGTCAGCATCGGGCTCACGTCGTACGACGGCAACGTCTACTTCGGCCTCAACGCCGACCGCGACCTGTTGCCGGACGTCGACCTGCTCGCCGACTGCCTCGTCGACTCCCTGACGGAGCTGGTCGAGACGGTCAAGTGATCATGGTGCTATCCGACAGGGGGGAGTGAACGCGATGACCTCGCCGGGGGACGGCAGGACAGGTCTCGTGCTGGGTGCCGGCGGCGTGCTCGGCGCCGCATGGCTGATCGGCGCGCTGCGGGCGTTCGAGGAGGTCACCGGCTTCGACCCGCGCACGGCCGACCGGCTGCTCGGTACGTCCGCGGGGTCGATCCTGGTCGCGGCGCTGGGTGCGGGCGTCGACACGAACGGGCTGCTCCACCACCAGTTCGGGATCATCACCGAGGGCGCGCCGCAGATCGACTTCGACCCCGACACCGACAGCGGCGGCAAGCTGCCGCCCTGGCCGAAGCCGGGCATCGGGTCGCGGGAGCTGCTGTTCAAGAGCTGGCGGCATCCCCGGCAGGTGCACCCGCAGGTCGCGCTCTACTCCGTCGTCCCCGAGGGGCGCGGCGACCTCCAGCCCGTCGGACGCCTCGTCGACTCGGTGAACGAGGGGGAATGGTCGCCGCACCCGAGCTGCTGGGTCGTCGCGGTCGACTACGAGGAGGGCAGGCGCACCGTGTTCGGGCGCGACGGCGCTCCCGAGGCGCGGCTGCGCGACGCGGTGATGGCCTCGTGTGCGGTGCCCGGCTGGTACCACCCGGTCACCATCGGCGGGCGCCGGTACGTCGACGGCGGCGTGCGTTCGTCGACGTCGGCCGAGCTGCTCGCGAAGCTCGACCTCGACCGCGTCTACGTGTTCGCGCCGATGGCGTCGTACGAGCTCGACCAGCCCAAGTCGGTCGGCACGGCGTTCGAGCGCGGCGTGCGCCGCTACGTCACCCGCGGCCTCACCGCGGAGGTGGAGCGGTTGCGCGCGGCGGGTATCGCGGTCGAGGTGTTCACGCCGGGTCCCGCCGACCTCGAGGTGATCGGCCCGAACCTGATGAACCCCCTGCGTCGCACCGACGTGCTCGAGACCTCGTTGCGCACGATGACGGAACGCCTCGAAGCCGCGCAGTACGTCGACGTCGACGGTAGGAGCTGACAGATGCGGATCTACCTTCCCTCAACGCTGCCCCGCTTGGCTGCAGCGGCGCGGGCGGAACGCGTCGAGCCCGCGCCGGTCGTCGCGTACGCCGTCACCCCTGCACTGCGCGAGTCGTACGCCGAGGGCGATCTCGAGGAGCTCGAGTACGCCGCGCTGACGGCCGCCGCGCGGCAGTCGTTGCGGATGCTCGCCGACGACCCGGCCGCGCCGCGGCGCCGGGTCGTGCTCGCGGCGGACGTGCCCGACCACGCGACCGATCCCGCGGGTGACCTCACGAGCGACCCCGCCGCGGTACGGCTCGCCGCCGCCGTCCCGTACGACGCCGTGGTGTCGGCGCACGTCGACGACGACCTGGCGCTGGAGGACGTCGCCGCGGCCGCCGAGGCGCTGCCGGCCGCCGCCGCAGGCGACGACGACGCCGCGTTCACCGTCGACGGCGCGGAAGCCCATGAGCTCGCCTGGTACGCGGTTCAGGAGATCCCCGACCTGCTGGCGGTCTGACCGCACTTCTCAGAGCTTCACCTCACGGAGTTGGACTTCACCTCGTTCCGGCACTGGGTGAAGTCCACGTTGATCATGTGAACCACGGGAGGACCCTGGCGGGCCATCCCCCACGGGTGAAAGGTGTCTACCCCGGCTGGGGTCCCCAGCGGCGGCGACTGGTCACGTCCCGTTGAGGTGAAAGCGCTGCTGGACATCGTGATTCGGGGGTTCCCGTCGCCTGCAGCATGTGCGAACCCCCGACTCGCGATGTCACCACCACGGCACGCCCGCTGGGGTCGTGCCGGGACCCGTGAGGGGCACCCTCACCGTGCCTGGGCACGGCGAGGGTGCCGCTCACGGCGTGCCTGGTCGCCGCCCTATTTTCGAATGAACGTGATCAACGGTGCGCTGGTATTCCTGGCATCGTCATGGCGACGGGCGCACACCCCAGAGGTAGGTGACGGCTCGGCGCCGCCGCCTTGTCCCCTGCTCGGCCTGGGGTCGCAGCCAGTCGGTCAGGCGTTCCACCTGCGCCGGGGACAGAGCCTGCTGCACGGCCTCGGCCATCGTGGGGATCCGGGGATTCCCCGCGATGTGCGCGGCGGTCTCCCAACGGGTCGGCTCGGCCCGGTAGATGTCGACCTGATACCGCAGGTGCACGGGCTCGAATCCAGCCCGCTCCGCCAAGCGCACCAGGTCTCGTTCGTCGAAGTCCAGCATGGGATCCGACTCGGGTGGCTGGATGGCGTCGTACACCGCCTTGACCTTGGCGGCGAGGTCGACCACTGGCTCGACGTCATAGCCGGCGAAGCAGCCAGTCCCCTCGTCATTGATGAATCGGTTGATCGGCTCGAACAGCGACAGCCGACCGCCAGGTCGCAGCACGCGGAAGAACTCTGCGAACGCCGACGCCTTGTCGGATTCGTAGATGAGTACCGACCGCAACGTGACAGCGTCGACGGTGGCATCGCCGATCGTCCTCAAGTCGCTTGCCCGCGTCTGCACGAACTCGCACCGCGCCGCGATCCCGAGCCGATCAGCCCTCTCTTCGCAGAGGCTCAGCAGGTCCGCGGAGATGTCCGCGAAGATCACCGACCCCGCAGTGCCGACTCGCTCGGCCGCGGCGAAGGCGATGAGCCCGTCCCCGCAGCCCACGTCGAGCACCGTGTCACCTGGCGCCGGGGCCGCGTTGGAGACGACCTGGTCGCGAATCGGACCGAGGAATTCCATGGTGCGTCGCAGCGATTCCGCGTTGCCGCCGTGACGGCGAGACGCCAGCCACACCGACCACTCGTCCTGCCCGGCCTCGGCCATCGTGTCCCCTTCAGCCCCGATGTGGACTGTACTGGTCCCATGACGAGTGGCATGTCGTCGTCTTCGCCCGCCCCTACCGAGAAGAACTCCCGGCAGGGGCGGGCGCGTACCTCGTATCCTGCAGAGCGTGTCCGGTGGGGTGAACGACGAGGAGCGGATCGCGCGGCGACGCGCGGCGGTCCCGGCGATCTCGTACCCCGAGCAGCTGCCGGTCAGTCAGCGCAGGGACGACCTGCTGGCGGCGATCCGCGACCACCAGGTCGTGATCGTGGCCGGGGAGACGGGATCCGGCAAGACCACGCAGCTGCCGAAGATCTGCCTGGAGCTCGGCCGCGGCGTGCTCGGCACCATCGGCCACACCCAGCCACGCAGGCTCGCGGCCCGGACGGTCGCCGAACGCGTCGCGGAGGAGCTCGGCACCGAGGTCGGCCAGGTGGTCGGGTGGAAGGTGCGCTTCACCGACAGGGTCGGCGACGAGACGCTCGTGAAGCTGATGACCGACGGCATCCTGCTGACCGAGATCCAGCACGACCGCCTGCTGCGGCAATACGACACGCTCATCATCGACGAGGCGCACGAACGCAGCCTCAACATCGACTTCATCCTCGGCTACGTCAAGCGACTGCTGCCCCGGCGCCCCGACCTCAAGGTGATCATCACCTCGGCCACCATCGACCCGCAGCGGTTCTCGAAGCACTTCGATGACGCGCCCGTGGTCGAGGTCTCCGGCCGCACGTACCCGGTCGAGGTGCGCTACCGACCGGTCGTCGAGGACGCGGAGAACGCCGACCGTGACCAGACGCAGGCGATCCTCGACGCCGTCGACGAGCTCTACACCGAGACCGACGGCGGCGACATCCTCGTGTTCCTCAGCGGCGAGCGCGAGATCCGCGACACCGCCGACGCGCTGGAGAAGCACCTCGAACGCCAGGTGATCCCGGTCGAGGTGCTGCCGCTGTACGCGCGGTTGTCGTCGGCCGAGCAGCACAAGGTGTTCCAGCGGCACGGCAACCGCAGGATCGTGCTGGCGACCAACGTCGCCGAGACGTCGCTCACCGTCCCCGGCATCGAGTACGTCGTCGATCCCGGCACCGCCCGCATCTCCAGGTACAGCCACCGCACCAAGGTGCAGCGGCTGCCCATCGAGGCGATCTCGCAGGCGTCCGCGAACCAGCGCAAGGGTCGCTGCGGCCGCGTCGCCGACGGCATCTGCATCCGGCTCTACACCGAGGACGACTTCCTCGCGCGGCCCGAGTTCACCGACCCCGAGATCCTGCGCACCAGCCTCGCGTCGGTGATCCTGCAGATGTACGCCGCGGGGCTCGGCGAGGTCGCCGACTTCCCGTTTCTCGACCCGCCCGACAGGCGCAGTGTCGCCGCGGGCGTGCAGTTGCTCGAGGAGCTCGGCGCGCTGCTGCCCAAGGCGAAGAACGTGCGCAAGCGCCTCACCGACCTCGGCCGCACGCTCGCGAGGCTCCCGGTCGACCCGCGGCTCGCGCGCATGGTGATCGAGGCCGACCGCAACGGCTGCGTGCGCGAGGTCACCGTCATCGCCGCGGCACTGTCGATCCAGGACCCGCGCGAACGTCCCGCCGAGAAGCAGCAGCAGGCCGACGAGGCGCACCGCAGGTTCGCCGACGACGACTCCGACTTCGCCGCGTACCTCAACCTCTGGACGTACCTGCGCGACAGGCAGCGCGAGCTGTCGTCGAACCAGTTCCGCCGGCTGTGCAGGAACGAGTACCTCAACTACCTCAGGGTGCGGGAGTGGCAGGACGTCGAGGGCCAGCTGCGGCAGATCGCCAAGGGTCTCGGCATCACCACGCGCAAGGCACCCGCCGACGCCGAGCGCATCCACCGGTCGGTGCTCGCGGGCCTGCTGTCGCATATCGGCCTGCGCGACCCGGACAAGCGCGACTACCTCGGTGCCCGCGGCAGCAGGTTCGCGATCTTCCCCGGCTCCGGCCTGTTCAAGAAGAACCCGCAGTGGGTCATGGCCGCCGAGCTCGTCGAGACGTCGCGGCTGTGGGCGCGCGGCGTCGCGCGCGTCGACCCCGCCTGGGTCGAGTCGCTCGCCGCGCACCTGGTGAAGCGCAGCTACAGCGAACCGCACTGGGAGAAGAAGCAGGGCGCGGCGATGGCGTACGAGCGCGTCACGCTGTACGGCATCCCGATCGTCTCCCAGCGCAAGGTGCAGTACGGCAGGATCGACCCCGAGCTGAGCCGGGAGCTGTTCCTGCGGCACGCGCTCGTCGAGGGCGACTGGGAGACCCACCACGCGTTCTTCCACGCCAACCGGCGGCTGCTCGACGAGGCCGAGGACCTCGAACGCCGTGCCCGCCGCCGCGGCATCGTCGTCGACGACGACGCGCTGTTCGCGTTCTACGACGCGCGCGTCGACGCGGGCGTCATCTCCGCGCGGCACTTCGACAGCTGGTGGAAGAAGGTGAAGCGGCAGCAGCCCGACCTGCTCGACTTCGACCCGGCGGCGCTGGTCAACGACGGCGCCGACGCCGTGAACGAGGAGGACTACCCCGACACCTGGTGGCAGGGCGACCTGGCGCTCCCGCTGGTGTACGAGTTCGACCCTGGCGCGCACGCAGACGGTGTCACGGTCCGCATCCCGCTCGCCGCGCTCAACCAGGTCGACGCCGACGAGCTCGGCTGGCAGGTGCCCGGCCTGCGCGAGGAGCTCGCGACCGCGCTGATCCGCGCCCTGCCGAAGGCGGTCCGGCGCCACTTCGCGCCCGCGCCCGACCACGCGCGCGCCGCGCTCGCCGAGCTGGAGCCGCGCCGCGGCTCGCTGCTCGACGGCCTCGCGCACGAGCTGCGCCGCCGCACCGGCGAGCAGGTGCCACGCGACGCGTGGCAGCCCGACCGGGTGCCCGACCACCTGCGCGTGACGTTCCTCGTCCACGACGAGAGCGGGCGCACTCTCGCCGAGGGCAAGGACCTCGACGAGCTGCGGCGCCGGCTGCGGACCGAGATGCGCGAGACGATCGCCGCCGCAGCCAAGGACGTCGAGCGTCCTGCCCTGCGCACCTGGGACGTGGGCACCCTGCCCCGGTCCCGCGAGGAGGAGCGCGACGGTTACGTCGTGCGCGCGTACCCGGCGCTGGTCGACGAGGGCGACAGCGTCGCCGTCCGACTGCTCGAGACGGAGGCGGAGCAGCGCCGCGCGATGTGGGCGGGCACCAGGCGACTGCTGCTGCTCGACCTCCCCGCGCCGGTCAAGGTCGTCGACGGCCGGCTCACCACCGCGGCGAAGCTCGCCCTCAGCCACAACCCGCACGGCAGCATCGGCGCGCTGCTGCGCGACTGCGCCGAGTGCGCGGTCGACGCGCTGATGACGGATGCCGGCGGCACCGTCTGGGACGAGGCCGGGTACGCCCGGCTGCGCGACGCCGTGCGTCCCGAGTACGCCGACACCGTGACCGCGATCGTCGGGCACGTCGAGCACATCCTCGCCGCCTCGCACGAGGTCGAGGCGCGCCTCTCCGACGTGCCCGACGCATGGGCGCAGGCGCGCGACGACATGCGCACGCAGCTCGCCGGACTCGTGTACCCAGGCTTCGTCACCACCACCGGCCTCCGTCGCCTGCCCGACGTCGTGCGCTACCTGCGGGGGATCGCTCGACGGCTCGACCGGCTTCCCGCCGATCCCGCGCGCGACCTCGACCGGCAGCGCGCCGTCGAGCTGGTCACCAAGGCGTACGACGAGACGCGACGCTCGGCGCCGTCGGACGGCTCGGCCGACGAGACGCTCACCCGCGTCCGCTGGATGATCGAGGAGCTGCGGATCAGCCACTTCGCGCAGGTGCTCGGCACCGCGCACCCGGTGTCCGAGACGAGGATCTACCGCGTGCTCGACGCCGCGCTCTGAACCGCTCTCCGAAACTCACGCCGAACATCCGGTTAACGGAAACTGAACCGCGCTGAGACATTGTCGGCGAAGATGAGAAAACCCGGGCGGTAGATGAGAAATCCGTGGTGCTGCTGGTGTCCGCCCACGTTTGGGTATGCCATGAGTCATCGTTTCGTAAAGTGACCCACCCAGCCCCGGGAGACATTCATGCGGCCTCGCCTTCTCGTCCTGTCGCGACAGGGCCGTGCCAGCCTTCCGGCACGCGCCTGGCCGCACTTGACGGCCCTGGCCGACGTCCGGGAGGTCGTGTGCGACCGCGCACCCGACCCCTCCGTCGCGGCGGAGCTGTTGGCCGACGTCGACGTGCTCGCCGCCACCAACCTCTGCCTGCCGCGCATCGACGAGGCCCTGCTCGACGCGGCACCGCGACTCACCGGAATCGTCCTGTACGCCACGGGTTACGACCACCTCGACCTCCCCCTGCTCCGTGAGCGTGGGATCGCGCTGTCGGTGCTGCCCGACTACGCCACGGAAGCGGTGGCGGAGACCTGCCTCGCCCAGCTGCTCGCCCTCGCCACCCGGTTGCACCTCGCCCACGACCGCAGCCGCGGCAGCGTCCCGCCGTCGACCTCGTTGCGCGGGGTCGAGCTCGCGCGACGCACGCTCGGCGTCGTCGGGGTGGGCCGCATCGGCGCGCGCGTGGCGGAGCTCGGCCGCGCCATCGGGATGACCGTGGTCGGTCACGACGTCGACCCGGTCGTGAGGCACGAGCGCGCGGCGGCGGGCACGGCCATGGTCGACCTGAGCGAGCTGCTCGCGGCCGGCGACGCCGTCGCACTCTGCGCGAGCGCCAACCAGAGCGGGCTGCCGATCATCGGCGCGCCCGAGCTGCGCCTGATGCGCGCTCGCGCCTTCCTCGCCAACGTCGGACGTCCCCAGCTCGTCGACACCCCTGCCGTGCTCGCCGCGGTACGCGCCGGCCGGCTGCGCGGGTACGCCGTCGACGAGATCGTCCTCGACCCGGTGCGCGACGCCGACCTGCTGACCGAGGGCCGGGTGCTGCAGACCGGGCACAGCGCCTGGTGGCGCGACGAGGTGCTGCGGCGCGGGGGAGACCACTGGTTCGAGCACATCGCCGCCATGCTCCGCGGAGCGCCGCTCGACGTGGTGACCGGCGACGAGAGCAGCACGGCACGGCTCGCGGGGGTCGTCGGCGCAGGAGGCGGACGGGTCGAGGCCACCGCGTGAGGGAGCGCCGTGTCCTCGTCGCCGCCTGCGCCGTGCTGTGGGTCCTGGCGCCGGTCGCGCTCGCGGCCGCGCGGTGGCCGACCTGGTGGACCTGGATCGCGCCCGAGCAGACGCCGATGACCTGGTTGCAGAGCGTCGTCCTGATCCTCGCGTCCACCGGCTGCCTGCTCCTCGTCGTGGTGCTCGGGCGTGCCGGCGCCCCGCGGGTTCGGATCTGGCTGGTCTTCGGCGCGGGCCTGTGCCTGCTGGCGCTCGACGAGCGCTTCGCCGTCCACGAGCGGGTCCGCGACGGCTACCTCGCCCCCCGCGACGTCCGGGTGCCCTTCCTGCCGTGGGTCGGGCCGGGCGACTTCCTGATCCTGGGCGTCGCGGTGGTCGGCCTCGTCGCCCTGCCGTTCGTCTGGCGGGCGTTCGCCCCCGACCGTGCGGCGCGCGCGGCGCTGGTCGTCGGCGTCGTCCTCGCGGCGGTCGCCGTCGGCGCCGACTCGATCGACCCGTCGCGCTGGTCGGTGGGGGCCGAGCGTCTGGAACAGACCCTGGAGGAGGTCGTCGAGCTCGGCTCCGGCCTCGCCCTGGCGTGTGCGGTCGGCCTGCGCCTCCTGGGCGAGCTCGGCGGACGGCAGCGTCCCCCTGTAACGTCCGAGTGAGTGGTGGCTCCGGCGACCACTTCCTCGGACATTACGCGGAGAGGGAGACCACCGACATGGACGCTGTCACGCAGGTTCCGCAGCCGGTGAACGAGCCGATTCTCGGGCACGCACCGGGGAGCGCGGAGCGCGCGGCGCTGGAGGAACGGATCAAGGAGCTCGCCGGGCACCGGCACGAGCTGACCATGACCGTCGACGGCGAGCAGCGCATGGCGGCAGGGGAGCCACTCGACGTCGTCCAGCCGCACGACCGGCACCACGTCCTCGGCGTCACCAACAACGCCACGCCCGACGACGTCCGCGCGGCCGTGACCGCGGCCAAGAGCGCCGGGCCGGAATGGCAGGCGCTGTCGTTCGACGACCGCGCCGCGGTCTTCCTGCGTGCGGCCGAGCTGCTGGCCGGCCCGTGGCGTGCCACGGTCAACGCCGCGACGGTGCTCGGCCAGTCCAAGTCGGCGCAGCAGGCCGAGATCGACGCGGCGTGCGAGCTCATCGACTTCTGGCGCTTCAACGTCCACTTCGCGGCCACGCTCTACCGCGAGCAGCCGCTGTCGGTGCGGGGCGTCTGGAACCGCGTCGAATACCGGCCGCTCGACGGCTTCGTCACGGCGATCACGCCGTTCAACTTCACGGCGATCGCGGGCAACCTGCCGACCGCGCCCGCGCTCATGGGCAACACGGTGGTGTGGAAGCCGTCGGTGACCCAGGCGCTCGCGGCGCACCAGACCATGCGCCTCCTGGAGGCCGCCGGCCTGCCGCCCGGCGTGATCAACCTCGTGACCGGTGACGGCCTCGCGCTGGACGCGGCGCTGCGCGACCCCGGTCTCGGCGGCCTGCACTTCACCGGCTCGGTGAAGACGTTCCAGACGCTCTGGCGCACCATCGGCGAGAACATCGCCTCGTACCGCCAGTACCCGCGCATCGTCGGCGAGACCGGCGGCAAGGACTTCCTGTTCGTGCACCCGTCGGCCGACGTCGACCCACTGCGGGTGATGATGACGCGCGGCGCGTTCGAGTACCAGGGCCAGAAGTGCTCCGCGCTCTCCCGTGCGTACGTGCCGCGGTCGGTCTGGCAGCGGCTGCGCGACGACCTCCTCGACGAGGTCAGGTCGCTCACCGTGGGCGACGTCGCGGCCGACCTGTCGACGTTCATGGGTGCTGTGATCGACGACCGCTCGTTCGCCAAGCTGTCGGAGGCGCTCGGCAGGATCAAGGGCGCGGGCTCGACCAACGTCCTCGTGGGCGGCGAGGCCGACGACACCACGGGCTACTTCGTCCAGCCGACGGTCGTCGAGTGCGACGACCCCGGGCACGAGCTGTTCACGACCGAGTACTTCGGCCCGATCCTCGGCGTCCACGTCTACGACGACGCGTCGTGGGAGGACGTCGCGAGCCAGGCGGCCGACGTCGCGCCGTACGCCCTCACCGGCGGCATCGTCTCCACCGACCGGCGGGCGATCGCGCGGCTCTCCGACACGTTCCGCTTCTCGGCAGGCAACTTCTACATCAACGACAAGCCGACCGGATCGATCGTCGGGCAGCAGCCCTTCGGCGGCAGCCGGGCGAGCGGTACGAACGACAAGGCCGGCTCGGCGCTCAACCTCTCCCGCTGGGTGAGCACCAGGTCGATCAAGGAGACCCTCGTGCCGCCGACCGACTACCGCTACCCCCACATGGGCTGACCTGCCGGACGGCGAGCCCGGCGGACTTGTCAGAACCCGAGTGGGCTATAGCCTGCTCAGGTTCTGACAGGTCGGCGTACAGGGGGACGGCGTGACGGTGGACGAACGGCAGCCGGGCGAGCGGCGTTTCGGCGAGGAGGGCGGCCTCCTCACGTACGGCACATACCTGCGGGTGCCCGAGCTGCTCGACCAGCAGCGGCCGCTGGCCCAGCCGCCGGCGCACG
The DNA here is from genome assembly GCA_009379955.1 of Streptosporangiales bacterium. NCBI lineage: Bacteria > Bacillati > Actinomycetota > Actinomycetes > Streptosporangiales > Streptosporangiales bacterium. Next base: position 113,470 of record WHST01000002.1, read on the forward strand.
ACGAGCTGCTGTTCATCACGGTGCACCAGGTGTACGAGCTGTGGTTCAAGCAGCTGCTGCACGAGCTGGAGGGCGCCAGGGCGGCGATGTACGACGGGCAGCTGTGGTGGGCGCGCCACCTGCTCGGCCGGGTCAGGACGATCGAGCGCGTGCTGATCGAGCAGCTCGACGTCCTCGAGACGATGACCCCGCAGGACTTCCTCGCCTTCCGCACCAGGCTCGCGCCGGCCAGCGGCTTCCAGTCGGTGCAGTTCCGCGAGCTGGAGTTCCTCTCCGGCCTGAAGGACCCCGCGTTCCTCGACCGCCTCCGCGACACGTCCACCGAGGAGCGCGAACGGCTCGAGCGCAGGCTCGCCGAGCCGACCCTGTGGGACGCGTTCCTTCACGTCCTGCGGACCGCCGGCCTCGACACCACCGAGGAGTCGCTGCCCGACTCCCTGGTGCGGATCGCCGGCGACCGCGGCACGTACGACGAGGTGTGGGCCCTCGCCGAGCGGCTGATCGAGCACGACGAGGGTGCCGCCCTCTGGCGCGCGCGCCACGTGCTGATGGTCGAGCGGCAGATCGGCGCGAAGTCGGGCACCGGCGGGTCGTCCGGCGGTCCCTACCTGCGCCGGCGGCTCGACCTGCGCTACTACCCAGCGTTATGGGAGCTGCGCAGCAGGTTGTGATACCACTCGGCATGTGACGCGAGACGCGAACGAGCTACCGTCGTCCTGTGTCGGGGTGTGCGGATGTCTCACCGGGGAGATGTAGCGATGCATGACAGGCTCGACGACGCCAAGGACGACCTCCTCGACCGCGCCGCAGAGGTGGGCATCAAGGCCTCGGGCGGCCACGAGAACAAGGAGTCGCTCGCCCGGCTGCTCCGCCTCTACTACCGGCACGTGCCCGCCGAGGACATCCTCGCCCGCGACCCCGTCGACGTCTTCGGCGCCGCGGTCGCGCACCGCCGGCTCGCGCGTACCCGTCCCGAGGGTCGCACCCTCGTCCACGTCTATACCCCCACCCAGGACTCCCACGGATGGGAGTGCGGGCACACCGTCGTCGAGATCGTCACCAAGGACATGCCGTTCCTGGTCGACTCCGCGCGCATGGAGCTGCAGCGCCAGGACCTCTCGCTGCACCTGATCGTCCACCCGCAGGTGTGGGTACGCCGCAACCTCAAGGGCGAGCTGCAGGAGGTCTGCCTCGTCGACGACACGTCGGACGTGCCCGACGACGCCGTCGTCGAGTCGTGGATGCACCTCGAGGTCGACCGGCAGGTCGACGACGAGGCCCTGCAACGGCTCGAGCGCGACATGACCCGCGTGCTCACCGACGTCCGCGAGGCCGTCGAGGACTGGCCGCGCATGCAGCACACGATGCTCGCCCTCGCCGACGAGCTCGAGAGCGACGTGGCGGAGCCTGTCCACGCCGAGGCCGAGGGCGCGGTCGAGCTGCTGCGCTGGCTGGCCGACGACCACTTCACGCTGCTCGGCTACCGCGAGTACGACCTCGTCGACCGTGACGGGGAGGACGCTCTCGTGGGCATCAACGGCAGCGGCCTCGGCATCCTGCGCGCCGACCGTCCCGCGTCCAAGAGCTTCGCCAAGCTGCCGCCCGAGGTGCGTGCCCAGGCCAGGCAGCCGCGGCTGCTGTTCATCACCAAGGCCAACTCGCGTGCCACCGTGCACCGGCCCGCCTACCTCGACTACATCGGCGTGAAGAAGTTCGACGACGCCGGCCGGGTCACCGGTGAGCGCCGGTTCCTCGGGCTGTTCACGCACCAGGCGTACAGCGAGAGCATCACCCGCATCCCGGTGCTCAAGGAGAAGTACGCCGACATCCTCACCATCTCGGGCCTGTCGCCGGGCAGCCACGACGGCAAGAACCTCCTCGAGATCCTGGAGAACTACCCCAGGGACGAGCTGTTCCAGACCGAGGTCGACGAGCTCTACCCGATCATCATCGGCGTGCTCAACCTGCGCGAGCGCCGCCGCCTCAAGCTGTTCCTGCGGCGCGACATCTACGGCAGGTTCATGTCGTGCATCGTCTACCTGCCGCGCGATCGCTACACCACACCCGTACGCCTGCGCATCCAGGAGATCCTGCAGCAGACGTTCGGCGGCGGCTCCGTCGACTACAGCGCCAGCGTCGGCGAGTCGCTGCTCGCGATGCTCCACGTGGTCGTGCGCGCCAAGAAGGGCGAGACCGTCTCCTCGGTCGATCCCGGGCCGGTCGAGCGGCGCATCGCCGAGGCCACGAGGACCTGGGACGAGGACCTCGCCGAGGCGGTCAGGCGCGAGTGCGGCGAGTCGGCGGCCAACGCGCTCATCGACGCGTACGGTGGCGCGTTCCCCGAGGCGTACAAGGAGGCGTTCCCCGCGCGCACGGCGGTGGCCGACCTGCGCCGCATGGAGCGGCTCGGCGACGACGAGGACGTCGCGCTCAACCTGTACGAGCCGTACGACGCGGGTCCGGGGGAGCGGCGGCTGAAGGTCTACCGCACCGGGCGCGCGATGTCGCTCACCGACGTCCTGCCACTGCTGCAGAGCCTCGGTGTCGAGGTCCTCGACCAGCGGCCGTACCTCGTCGAGCGCAACGGCAAGGTGCCGGCGTGGGTGTACGACTTCGGCCTGCGCTACCAGCCGACCGGCGACGTCGACGACTCGAAGCTGAAAGACCTGTTCCAGGACTGCTTCATCGGCCTGTGGCAGGGCGAGGTCGAGAACGACCGGCTCAACGGCCTGGTCACCTCGGCCGGACTCGACTGGCGGCAGGTCATGGTGCTCCGCGCGTACGCGAAGTTCCTGCGCCAGGCGGAGACGCCGTTCAGCTCCAGCTACATCGAACGCTGCGTCACCGGCAACGTCGGCATCGCCCGTTCGCTGGTGCGGCTCTTCGAGGTCCGGCACGACCCCGCGTTCGACGGCGACCGCGACGTGCGCGCCAAGGAGCTCACCGACGCGCTGCTTGAGCAGATCGACCAGGTGACGAGCCTCGATGAGGACCGCATCCTGCGCAGCTACCTGTCGATGATCCTCGCGACACTGCGCACGAGCTACTTCCAGGCGGGTCCTGACGGGCGGCCGCGCTCGTACCTCGCCATCAAGTTCGACCCGTCGAGGATCGACGACCTGCCCAAGCCACGCCCCGCGTTCGAGGTCTTCGTGTACTCACCGCGGGTCGAGGGCGTGCACCTGCGGTTCGGCAAGGTCGCGCGTGGCGGGCTGCGCTGGTCCGACCGGCGCGAGGACTTCCGCACCGAGATCCTCGGCCTGGTCAAGGCGCAGATGGTGAAGAACGCCGTCATCGTGCCCGTGGGCGCGAAGGGCGGCTTCGTCGTCAAGCAGCCGCCCGCCGACGCCACCGACCGCGACGCCGTCCTGGCCGAGGGCATCAGCTGCTACCGGATGTTCATCTCCGCCCTCCTCGACATCGTCGACAACCGGGTCGACGGCGAGATCGTTGCGCCGCGTGACGTCGTTTGTCACGACGAGCCCGACTCCTACCTCGTCGTCGCGGCCGACAAGGGCACGGCGACGTTCTCCGACATCGCGAACGAGATCGCGGTCGAGCGCGGGTTCTGGCTCGGTGACGCGTTCGCCTCCGGCGGCTCCACCGGCTACGACCACAAGGCGATGGGCATCACGGCGCGCGGGGCCTGGGAGTCGGTGCGATACCACTTCCGTCAGTCCGGCATCGACATCCAGTCGGAGGACTTCACCGTCGTCGGCGTCGGCGACATGAGCGGTGACGTGTTCGGCAACGGCATGTTGTTGTCCGAGCACATCAGGCTGGTCGCGGCGTTCGACCACCGCCACATCTTCCTCGACCCCTCGCCCGACCCCGCAGCGTCGCACGCCGAGCGGCGCCGGCTCTACGACCTGCCACGCTCGTCCTGGGCCGACTACGACACGAGCCTCGTCTCCGCCGGTGGCGGCGTCTATCCGCGTGCGGCGAAGTCGATCCCGGTGAGCGACGAGGTCAGGGTCGCGCTCGGCCTCGACGACGGCGTCACCAAGATGACCCCGCACCAGCTGATGCGCACGATCCTGCGGGCACCCGTCGACCTGTTCTGGAACGGCGGCATCGGCACGTACGTGAAGGCCTCGACGGAGACCCACGCCGAGGTCGGCGACAAGGCCAACGATGCGATACGCGTCGACGGCGCCGACCTGCGGTGCAAGGTCGTCGGCGAGGGCGGCAACCTCGGCCTCACCCAGCTCGGCCGCATCGAGTTCGCGATGGCCGGCGGGCGGGTCAACACCGACTTCATCGACAACTCCGCCGGCGTCGACACCTCCGACCACGAGGTCAACATCAAGGTCCTGCTCGACACCGTCGTGCGCGCGGGCGATCTGACGGAGAAGCAGCGCAACGAGCTGCTCGGCAGCATGACCGACGAGGTAGCGCGGCTGGTGCTGCGCAACAACTACGAACAGAACGTCGTGCTCGCGACCTCGGTCAAGCAGAACGCCCAGATGCTGCACGTCCACACGCGATACCTGCGCCGGCTGGAGAAGGCGGGCCTGCTCGACCGCAAGATCGAGTTCCTGCCGAGCAGCAAGATCCTGAGCGACCGCAGGTCGGCCGGCACCGGGCTCGCGTCACCGGAGCTGGCGACCGTGCTCGCGTACACGAAGATCGTGCTCACGGCGAACCTGCTCGACTCCGACCTGCCGGAGGACCCGTACCTGCGCAACGAGGTCTACACGTACTTCCCCGACGTGCTCGTCGAGCGCTACCGCGACGTGATGGACCGGCACCCGCTGCGCCGCGAGATCATCGCCACCTGCGTCGTCAACAACCTCGTCAACCGCAGCGGCACCACCGCGGTGTTCAGGTTCCAGGAGGAGACGTCGGCGTCGGTCGCCGACATCGCCCGCGCGTACGCCGTCTCCCGCGAGGTGTTCGGGTTGCACGGGTTCTGGCAGGAGATCGAGAAGCTCGACAACCGGGTGCCCGTCGACGTGCAGCTGCAGATGCTGCTCGAGGCGCGCAAGCTCACCGAGCGCGCCACCCGCTGGTTGCTCCACTACCGGCGCCCGCCGTTCGACATCGAGAGGACGATCGCGGCCTACCGTGACGGCGTCCAGACCGTCATGCCCGACATTGCGAAGCTGCTCGTCGGCGGCGACCTGAGCTCGTACGAGGCGCGGCGCGACGGCCTCGTCGAGAGCGGCGCCGGACAGGCGCTCGCCGAGCGGGTCGCCGCGTTCGTGCCGGCGCTCTCGGTGCTCGACATCGTCGACGTCGCCACCGGTACGGGGCTCTCGGTCGAGGACGTCGCCGAGGTCTACTTCGACCTCGCCGATCGGCTCGGGATCGCGAGCCTGCGGGAGAAGGTCATCGGCCTGCCGCGCAACGACCGCTGGCACACGGTGGCCCGCAACGCCCTGCGCGACGACCTGTACGAGGCCCACAAGGAGCTCGCCCGCAGCGTGCTGAGCTCGACCGCGGCGGGCGGGTCGCCCGAGGAGCGGCTGCAGGCCTGGATCGAGCTCAACGAGACCGCGGTCGAGCGGTCGCGGCAGCAGTTCACCGAGATCTGGGAGGAAGACGTCTTCGACATGGCGACCCTCTCGGTGGCCGTCCGCGCCGTCCGCACCCTCGTCTCGGCGAGCTCGCTGCCCGACGACGCCTCCGCGTCGCCGTCCTGACCTCCACGCTCAGGGCGCGAGGGGAAGCTGCCGCTTGTGCTCGGTGGCACGGTAGCGGGCGTCGACGGCCGCGAAGGCCGACGGCGACACCGGCCTGCCCTCGAGGAAGTCGTCGACGGTGTCGTAGCTGACGCCCAGGACGTCCTCGTCGGCCTTGCCCGGGTCGAGTGACTCGAGGTCGGCGGTCGGCACCTTGTCGACCAGCCGCCCCGGCACGCCGAGCGCGGCGGCGACGGCTCGGACCCTGCGCTTGGTCAGGCCGGTGAGGGGCGTGACGTCGGCGGCACCGTCGCCGAACTTGGTGAAGAAGCCGGTCACCGCCTCGGCCGCGTGGTCGGTGCCGACCACGAGACCGCTGTACGCGCCCGCGATCGCGAACTGGGCGATCATGCGTTGGCGCGCCTTGATGTTGCCGTGCACGAAGTCCCTGTGGTGCTCGTCGCGGAAGTCGAGGCCGGCCTCCACGAGCGCCGCGAGCGCGGCGTCGGACGCCGCCCGCACGTCCACCGTGAGCACCTCGTCGGCACGGATGAAATCCAGGGCGACCCGCGCGTCGGCCTCGTCGTGCTGGGTGCCGTACGGCAGCCGTACGGCGTGGAACCTCGCCTCGCCGCCGTCCGCACGCACCCGTTCCGCGGCGAGCTGGCACAGCCGGCCCGTCGTCGTGGAGTCGACACCGCCACTGATGCCGAGGACGAGGCAGCGCAGGTTCCCGTCGGTGAGCCGGCGGGCCAGGAACCCGACCCGGCGCTCGATCTCGGCGTCCGCGTCGAACGTCTCGGTCACCCGCAGCTCGCGGGCGATGTCGCGCTGCCTGTCCAGCATGGCGGCGTCGGGCAGGCTCACCCGGTCCCCCCGTTCGGATCGACGATCGTGGCGAGTCGAGGCTATGCCGTCTCACTCGCCTGGCATCGAGGGGACGGTGGATCCGCCTTCCGGCGCGCACGGTCCGTCTTTCGATCCCGGCGAGACGGCGACGAGATCGACGAACCCTTCGAGCTGTGGTCATGGCGTCGCAGGTGGGAGAGGTCGAAATCCCGAGATCTTGGCGATCCGGGGAACGTAGTGCCCTTCCGGACCCGTCTGACCCGGCGGCTCAGATGAGGGGGACTGAATGGCCACGGTGGAGATGCTGCGCAATTCCGGCGCTATCAGCAACGCGGTGAACACCGCCGCGACGTGCGTGGATGACGCGGCGAAGGACACCAGACGCTCGCTGAAGACGTTCGACGACGAGGTCCGCGACCCGCTCAACGCCGGCGTCGCCTGGTCGGGCACCGGCCAACCCGAGGCCTCGGTCGTGGCCCGGGCGAACCAGGGCAACCTCGATGCGGCGATCCTGCGGCTCGGCCAGGCGAAGCAGGCGCTCAGCGCGTTCTCGGCCTGCATGGTGCAGGCGGCGTCCTGGTGGAGCGACATGCAGATCAACCTCGGCAAGGGGAAGTTCGCGATCGTCGACGACGGGACCGTCGTCCTGAAGCCGGGCGAGAAGGTGGAACCCGGCGAGCTCACGGCGGAGACCCTGACCCGCGAGCTGAAGAGCATCCTGTCGTACATCGACACCGCGGACTCCACGCTCGCCGAGCGGCTGCGTGAGTGCGCGACCGACCGCATGCCGTCCCCGACGGCCGAGGCGCACCCGGGAATCGAGAGTGACGCCTACCACGCCTGGGAGGTCGCGTGGAACGACCGGAGCTCCGGTTCGGGCAGGGAGTCGGATCCGAACTGGACCCCGACGGGCAACACGCACGCGATGGGCATGACCGACTGGCAGCGCTCACTCGGCATCTTCGGCCTGTGCCCGCCGAACGGCATCTACACCGGCGGCGGCTACATGATCGGGCCGGACGGTCGCAAGTACCCGATCGCGACGCCGACGATGACCATCGACGGCAAGCGCTACACCCACGGGGACGGGGTCGACTCGCTCGGCGGGTGGGACGTCGGCTGGCAGACGATCGACACCCGGGTCGGTTTCGGTCAGCTGGGTGAGCCGGCGCCGGGTGTCAGCAAGGCGCTGGTGTTCCTCGGCGGGCTCGCGGGTGCGTCGTACAGGCCGGTCGTCTCGGCCGACCCGAAGGCCACCGCGAACCTGCAGTTCGACCAGAACGGCTTCCCGATCAACACGACGCCGCCCGACCCCAAGATGACCAAGCCGCCGTCCGGCAACACCGAGGAGTACACGGTGGTCGGGACGGACGGCAAGGGTCAGACGACGGTCTCGACGTACAAGGCCCCCGGCATGCCGGGCAGCAACCAGCTGTCGATCGTGACCCAGGGGCTCGAGGGCGCCAACGCCGCCAACCACATGGACGACAAGACCTACTACACGTACCGGACCGAGTTCCAGCAGAACACCGACGGGCGCACGCGGGTCGTCTACACCACCTACCAGGTGCACAACGGGCCCGACGGTCAGTCGGTCACGCCGTACGACACCCACGTCGGGGCCGACGGCAAGCTCGTCATGGAGAAGGCGAGCTGGTACGACGCGCCGAGCTCGGGCGACGAGGTCGGTCCGGGGCACCAGATCAAGGTCAACCAGGGCAACTGACCCACCGGACGAACGGACACAGGGGGAGCGGACGACATGGCGACGGTCACGATGGACTGGGTGAAGGTGCGCGGGATGGCGCGCTCCGCGCGCGACAGCGCACCCGACCTGGACAGCGCGGAGGAGCACGTCAGCAACGCCGGAAGCTGGGCGAAGGGCGCGATGTCGGACCTTCAGTCCGCCGCGGCGCTCACGACGTACTCGTCCACCTGGACCGACCTGATGAAGTCGTTCGCCAAGACGGCGAGGGACATCGGCGACAAGCTGGAGTCGAGCGCGGCGATCGTCGAGACCGCCGACACCAGGAGCGCGCAGGAGGTCGACGCCAGCGGCGACGACGCGGCTTACGTGTCGGTCAGCCTCAACCGCACCACCTGGGTCGACGGCGGGATCTGAACCGCCGGGTGCTCTTCAAGACCTACCAGGTCATGAACGGCGTGTCGCGGCACGCTATTTCAGACCGGACGTCTTGACCGACTCGATGATCTGGCGCTGGAAGACGAAGAACAGCAGGAGCGTCGGCATCGCGGCGACGGTCGCGGCGGCCAGCACGTAGTTGTAGTCGGCGTCGTACTGCTGGAAGAAGCTCGCGATGCCGACCTGGACGACGGTGAGGTCCTGGTCGGCCGTGATGGTGAGCGGCCAGAGGAACGCGTTCCAGTTGGCGAGGAAGAACAGCACTGCGAGCGCCGCGAGCACCGGCCGGCTGAGCGGCAGGATGACGCTCCAGTAGATCCGCCAGTATCCGGCACCGTCGACGATCGCCGCCTCCTCCAGGTCGCGCGGGATCGACACGTAGAACTGGCGGAGCAGGAAGATGCCGAACGCGCTGAACAGCGGCGGGATGATGAGGCCCGCGTACGAGTCGAGCAGGTGCAGCTCGCGGGCGACGAGGAACAGCGGAACGATCACCGCCGGCACCGTGATGAGCAGCGTGGAGAAGATCGCGACGAAGACGCCCTCGCGGCCGGGGAAGCGCAGCCGTGCCAGGGCGTACGCCGCCATCGAGTGGAACCACAGTGCGACGACCGTCACCGTCGCGGAGATGAAGAGGCTGTTGAGCAGATAGCGCAGGAACGGCACCTGGGTAAAGACGTAGACGAAGTTGTCGAACGTCGCCTCGCTGGGCAGGAGGTTCGGGCCGAGGACCTCGGCGCCGGGCTTGAGTGAGCCGAGCGCCATCCAGACGAGCGGGAAGACAGTGAAGACGGAGAGGATCAACGCGAGCAGGAACCACCACGCCCGGCTGACCCGCTGCGGCGCGTCGATGGACCGCACGCCAGCTCTAGTCGGCATAGGAGACAGTTCTAGTCTGCATAGGAAAATCGGCCTCCCTGGGTGACCCGGAAGATGACCACCGAGAGCGCCAGCATGGCGAGCACGAGGAACGAGCTCATCGCCGCCGCGTAGCCGAACTCCCCGAACACGAACGCCTGCTGGAAGATGTAGATGATGACGACGGTGGTGGCGTTGGCCGGACCGCCGTTGGTCAGGATGTAGATCAGGTCGAACCCGCCGGTGATCGCGGCGATGACCGACGTCAGCAGTACGAAGAAACTCGTCGGCTTGAGCAGCGGCCAGGTGACGTCGCGGAACGCCTGCCACGGTCCCGCGCCGTCGATGCGTGCGGCCTCGTAGTACTCGCGCGGGATGTCCTGCAGCCCGGCGAGGAAGATGATCATGTAATAGCCCATCTGGTACCACACGCTGATCGCGATCACGCTCGCCAGCGCGAACGTCGGGTCGCCGAGCCACGACGGCGCGATCCCGAGGGGTTCGACCAGCCGGCTGAGGATGCCGACCTTGTCCGTGAGGACGAACTGCCAGACGAGTCCGACGACGACCAGGCTCACGACGTACGGCACGAAGAACGCGCTGCGGAACAAGCCGACGAGCGGGAAGCGCTGCTTCACCAGCAGGGCGAGGAGCAGCGCCGCGACGAACAGCACCGGCGTGAGGACACCCAGGTAGATCGCGGTGCGGCCCAGGCTGCCGAGGAACTGCGGGTCGCCGAACATGCGGCGGAAGTTCGCGAGGCCGATGAACTCGTACTCGCCGAAACCGCTGATCCGGAAGAAGCCGAGCACGAACGTGAGCAGCATCGGCACGGCGAGGAACACCGTGAGCCCGGCGACGTCGGGCGCGAGGAACCCGACGGCCGCCCGGATCTCCCTGCGCTCGCGCTCGTTCCTGCGCCTCCGTGTGCGCGGCGCGGACATCGTCCCGGCAGTCATAGCATCCGCGGCCCTTCGTACGTCTCGAGGTAGGCGTCGACCGCCTGGCGCGCGGTCTCCGCGGCCTGCCGGGGGTCGGCGCCGGCGAGCTGCGTCGCCTGGATGGCGTCGGAGATCGCCTTGTAGATCACCGGCGGGTAGCGCGGCTCGGCGCGGCCGCCGGGAAAGATGTCGTCCTTGAACGCCTTCATCGCCTCGCCCTTGTAGCCGCCGCGCTCGGTGGCGAGACGCAGCACCGACTTGCGCGGCGCGATGTCGGTCTTCGCGCCGACGCACCAGTCGGTGACCCGCTTGACGGTGTGGTCCTCCATCGAGCCGAGGGCGTACGCGCAGAACTCCGCCGCGGTCTCGGGATCGCGGCCGCGCGCGTTGGCGACGAAGGCCCAGCCGCCGAGGTCGGTGGTGTACTCGCCACCCTCGGGCACCGGCGCCTTGAAGACGCCGTAGTCGAAGTCCGGCTCGTTGTCGCGGAACGACGCGACGTTCCAGATGCCGGAGTGCCACATCGCGGCGAGCCCCTGGGTGAGCCCCGCGATCAGGTCCCCGCCCGCGGGGAGCGTGCGTGGCGACACCCCCGTCCGCACGCTGTCGTGCCACAGGGTGAGTGCGCGGACCACGCCGTCGCCGTCGAGGGTCGACCGCGTCTGGTCGGCGTTGAGAACCTTGCCCCCGGCCTGCCACATCCACGGGTAGAACGTGAAGTTCTGGTAGTAGCCGGGGACGGTCTCGAGGACCAGCCCCGACTGCTGCCCGGTGGTGAGCTTCTCCGCGACGCCGAGCAGGTCGTCCCACGTCTTCGGGATGTCGCCCTCGGACAAGCCCGCCTTCTCCCACGCGGGCCTGCTGTAGAACATCGCGAGCGGCTCGACCTCCATGGGCAGGGCGTAGATGCGGCCGTCGACCGACCTCGTGGTGAGGGTGTCGGGGAAGTAGTCGGCCTGCGCCTCCGCGGACAGGTGCGGTGTGAGGTCCTGCAGCACGCCGCCGTTGTAGTAGCGCAGGAAGTCGCCGGGGCTGATCAGGAAGATGTCGGGACCGTCCTCGGCGGCGAACGCCGTCGGCAGCTTCGTGCCGTTGAGGTAGGCGGTGCCCTGGATGAACACGAGCCTGACCTTGACGTCGTGCTCGTCGTTCCACTGCTCGACCAGGCGCTCGAACCACTTGCTCTGCTTCAGCAGCGTCGGGTCGTCCTGGGTGACCGGCGCGTAGAACTGCCAGAAGGTGAGCGTCTTGTCGGCACGCGTCCCGCAGCCGGTGAGCAGGGTGGGGCCCGCCACCGCGGCCGCGGCCGCGCCGGCCGCGAGGCCGAGGAAACGGCGCCGGCCGAGCAGATCCGTCCCCCGGGGGTGGTTCGCCATCGAGACCTCAGTAATCGATTTCTGCGGTTGAGGTGTGACCCTAGGGCGGGCGTCCACCGGGGTCAAGGCCCGGTCAAGCCACCGCCACGATGGGTGTGCACGGACGGCGTCGCGCCACCCGCGGGCGCCCTCCACCGGGAGAGGAATACCGTCGAGGAGTGACCGCGCGTACCTCCACCGACGAGCAGGGCGCGCGGTCGATCGGCACCGCGGTCGCGATGGTCCTGGGCGGCTCGCTCTCGGTGCAGTTCGGTG